>NZ_JBTIWT010000018.1:0-105703 GCF_054353775.1 Bacillus sp. 5w2
TTTCTCCTTGGCTTTTTATTTTTAATTCTACACCTATCAAAAATCCCGGTAGGTTCGTCCTGTTTTTTCTTAAGCATAGAGTGCTAGACACCCCGCCTTCCCCTCCGGTGTTTTATAGCTTAATTATGATTTTTGACATACAAAAACGATAATACATGTTTACGTCCTAATAAAAAGGGTATGTATTAAATTAACAGGGCAAAGGAACTGGAGGGAATGAAAAAACATGAATTAAAGTTTCACTTTATAAAAGGCATTGCTCAAAGAAGATTCTGGAACCGATACTATAATGTAAGGAGCTGACTGCAATGAGTAAAAAAATTGCTATTTTAATAACGGATTATTTCGAGGATACAGAATACACAGAGCCAGTAGAAGCTTTTAATCAAAAGGGATATGAATTAACAACTATTGAAACGGAAAAAGGGAAAACGGTACACGGTAAACAAGGAAAAAGTGAAGTCGTAATTGATAAAAGTATTGATGATGTTTCTCCAGAGGACTTTGATGCCCTCTTCATACCAGGCGGGTTTTCCCCAGATATACTTCGTGCAGATGAACGGTTTGTTCGCTTTAGTAAAGCATTTATGAATGCGGATAAACCTGTTTTCGCTATTTGTCATGGACCTCAGCTACTCATCACTGCACAAACACTTGAAGGACGTGATGTGACTGGATATAAATCTATTGAAGTCGATTTGAAAAATGCCGGTGGAAATTTTCATGACAAAGAGGTTGTCGTATGCCAAAATCAGCTAGTAACAAGTAGACAACCAGAGGACATCCCAGCGTTTATTGAAGAATCGTTGCGTATATTAGGATAGCTACTTTGCTTCACTAACCTCCTTTTATTTATATAAAAAAATTTAATCAGTGGGGTTTCATTCATCCCCCACTGATTATTAGCCCTCACCAACTGGTCGTTTACAGGCAAACAGACCTCCACAAACAGCGGGATAAATAAAAAGAAGGGAATCTAAAAGTTCAGTTTTAATAATTTTTTGGATCCCTCCTTTTTTCGTCCCAAAATTTCTAATCACTATTCATAGGCAGTTCTCATATAGTGAAAATGACTATATAATTCCAATCCATAAGTTAAATAATCATTTTGCACATATATAAATACAAAAGATGGGAGCCTTATTTATGAATAACAATCCACCTTCAACGCCCCCAAATCCTACAGAAACAAATAATCGTGAAGTAAGCTTGCAAACGTTACGCGTCATTGGACTTATTGTACTGATTAGCGGCTACATATTAGTAGCTCTTTCTGAAGTAGGAACGTTAAAAAATCTTTTGCTACAGCCTAGCACTACTCCAAATTTAGCTGAAGTTGATCCGTTTTAAAAATTATATAAAAAGCGAGTCCCAGTATAACTGGTTCGCTTTTATATAGTTTCATCCAATCTGAGAAACATTTCTCTCATCCTCATACTTCTCTTTCCCTATCGCCTTCATAAATAATACAATACTGCTCATACCAACAATAAAGTACAGGGCACTCATGCCCCAAGATGCAAGAAATGAACCTAGCATAACACCTAATGCCCCGTTCATTTTTGCCACTTGAAAGACCATTCCGTTAATCGCCATATATGAACCTCTCGCCTCATTTGGCACCATATCTGCCATAATAGATTGACGCACTGGCACATACATCATCTCGCCTACCGTTTGGAAAAGCCCTGCAATTAATAAAATCCATAAAGTATTGCTCGTTCCGAGTATTGTAAAGCCAATCGTGTAAATGAATAAGCCTACATATAAAATTTTCAAATCGTTGAAGCTTTTCAGCATTTTAATAAGAAGTGCTGAACATAACACAACTAAAATTGTATTCTCTGCTGAAATCCAGCTCAGCATGCGAATACCTGTTAAATCAAACGTAAAACCATTCCCAAATAAAAAGTGCACCGTTTCAAATTCCTTCTGCAAACGCACTCCTAAATAATTATTTATTTGAAACTCTAAAGATAATGTACATATACTTGCTGCACAAAAAATTAAAAACGCTCTATCTTTCATCACGACTTTATAACTATCCGCCATATCTTTTAATACATTTTTCTTCTCCAGCGTTTTTCGTGCTACATACACTTCTTCCATATATACAGCCATCACATATAAAGTAATGGCTGCAACAAGCGTTAATACGATAAACAGTTGTAATCTATAGTTTTCAAATAGTAATCCGCCAAATATTGCTCCAATTGCAATTGATAAATTAATAGCCCAATAGTTAATGCTGTACATCACTTTTCGATTCTCAGGTGTACTCACATCAATTAACATCGCTTCAGTCGCTGGATTCATAAGTCCAGATCCTAAGCTATTCACTAACATAAATACGAACGTTAACCACGGTGAGTCTACATAATCTGAATTCGCAACTCCCATACAAGCAATGGAAATGACTTGTATACTTTGGCCAATAATCATCACTTTTTTACGACCGAGCCGATCTCCAACATATCCACCATATAAACCTATTACTAATGAAGCTATGACATTAATGAGTAGTAAAGTACCAGCAATCGCACTACCTAACTTTATGGAAAAATAAATCGCCATAAATGGAAAAATCATCGTGGACACAGTACGTGTTAAAAACGAAGTTATAATTCTAATTTTGATATTTCGATGCATACTCCAAAATCCCATTGTTCCCCCTCCTTATGCTTACTTATTTTACTTTGAAAAAGAGGAAGAAAAAGGTTAGAATATTCTAAAGAGTTTCCCCTTTTATAAAAGGAAGTGTATATGCATGAAGATTATGGACTATTACATTCGGTTAAGATTACACGCACAAGATCAACAACATATTCGAAATAGCTTACAAGAATTAGCGGATGTTTTATATTGCAGTACGAAAAACGTAAAGATTTTATTAAAGAAAATGAGCGAGGAACAATTAATTCACTGGACTCCAGGGCGAGGCCGCGGGAATAAAACGGAAATTAAATTTGCGCATAGTTTCCTAGAAGCGATTGAATCCTATACAGATGAACTGTTAACGCAAGAAAAGTTAAAGGATATTTTTCTTCTTTTAAAAGAACCCCTACCTCTTGCACTTCAAAAAAAGATAGAAAATAAACTGCATCATCATTTTGGATACGAACCTTCAAACGATATGTACGATATATTAAAGATTCCTATATCGAGAAAGATATTCCCATTAGATCCGGCCTTTGTGGCTGTAACTACGGAGAGCCATCTTACGAGTCAGATTTTTGACACGTTAGTCGTTTATAACGATGTTACTGAAAAAATGGAACCACACATTTCGCATACGTGGGAATTAAGTGAAGACGGGCTGACGTGGACCTTTTATTTACGAAAAGATATATATTTTCATAACGAAACAATTTTAACTTCTAAAGATGTACAATTTTCATTTGAAAGACTAAAACAAGTTCAATCTCCTTTCGAATGGTTAACAGAAGAAATTGTTCAAATTGAAACACCATCACCACTGCAAATTCGATTTCATTTAGCAAAACCCAACTTTTTTTTCTTACACTATGTTAGTTCCATGCAACTAGCAATTTTGCCGCTTGATGCGAGTATTCAAAATCATCATTATATAGGTACTGGACCTTTCAAACTTGCTCATTACTCTGAAGATAATATCGTACTCGAAGCGTTCACTCATTATTTTAAAGAGCGCGCGTTATTAGACCGTATTGAATTTTGGGGTATTCCTGATCATGTACAAATAGATGCTGATTATGAACTACCAAATGAAGAGCAAAATGAAAGGCATGATATACAAATAGAGGAAATAGGTTGTATTTATGCTAGCTTCAACTTTACAAAACCTGGCCCTCATCACGACATTTACTTTCGAAAAGCTTGGAGAGAACTATATGATGTTGAAACGATACTTCGTAACATAGAGGGTAGACGAACAATTTCTGCATCAAGCTTTTTCCCTGAAAGGAGTCGACAAGCTTCTAAAAGGTCTTACTCTTTAGAAAAAGCGAAAGAGTATGTAAACAAGAGCACCTATAATGGAGAAACGATACATATTTACTTCTTCGCATTTAAAGATAGTGCAAATGACGCATATTTCCTAAAAGAACGGTGTGAACAATTAGGAGTACACGTAGAACTTCATCCATTTCTCGTTTCAGATTATATGGATCGTTCTATTGATAAACATGCCGATATTATTTTCATGGGAGAAGTGTTTGCTGCTGATCATGAACTTGCATTCTTAAATGTATTTAAAAATAAAAGTTGCTTCGTAAATCGGTTCATGGACTCACACTATGGAAACCAAATTAACTGTTTACTTGATACCTTTTTATTAGAAGAAAATAAAGAGAAGCGCTATAAGCTTATGTATGAGATCGAAGAATTTTTACAAGCAGAACACATCATTTTATTTAACTATCACGTTTTAAAAAGAAAAACATACCCTTCTTCTTTGAAAAACGTAACAATTGATTCATTCGGCTGGGCAAATTTTGCAAAGTTATGGATACAGCCATCCACGTATTAAAATGTGAGTTTTTATAAAGTGAAACTTTAATCAGTGGGGGTTTTGTTCATCCCCACTGATTATTAGCCTTCACCAATCGGGCTTTTACGGGCAGCCCGACCCCCACCTAACTTCTTTGCTTCCGCTGAATTTTGAGGTGGGGGTCTTACTGCCCGTTAATGCGGGATAAAAGGAGAAGAACCATGAAACGCAACCTAGAAAAAAGACTTTCCTATCTATACACAGGTGAATTATTTTCAGTCATTACTTTTATTTTCACAAGTTACTTACTTAATTATGCTTATCCTACGTTACATTTATATTCCCTATATTCTTTTTGGGTCTCATTTCTTCTTTTAGAGTTTATCTTATTACAAGGAACAATTTACTGGTACGTAAAGTGGAAACGACTAAAGAAAGAGAAAACATCTGTTACGCCTATTAGAATGATTCAATATTTAAAAGTACTTAAAAAGATAAATATAGCATTCATTATCACGGGATTTATTACGTTTACTATTGATTTTGTAATTTGGTATCCCCACTTACCTTTAGGCGGGCTATCATTCACTCTATTTGTTTATATTTTTGCATTACTTGAGTACATTAACTATTATCATACTCAGCTTTCATACGATAACATCTCTGATATAAAACATTTAATCAAATCAAAAAAACTAAAACAGTCCTGTATAAGTAAAGATTTTCAACGTATTTCATGAAAGAGAAGGTACTACATCCTTAGTAGTACCTTCTTCACATACAGATCCAAACTATTATTTCATTACTCCATCTAAGTGATCTTTCAAGTTCAATAAATATTGCTCAATATTTGGATTCTTCACCACATCATAACAAGCAAAACTCTTTAACGGACTCATACCGAGAAACTTTTGCACGCGATGTAAATGACTAAGCACTGATTCTAAACTTTCTCCTTCAAAGAACTTCGTCTTATCTCCAAATGCTTTCTCAGGTGCATTCCAAGTTGTAGAGAACATATATTTCTTCTCTTTTAATAAACCACCTGTTCCATATTCATCAGCACCTTTAAAGAACAAACCGTATTCATATACTTCATCCATATACGTTTTAAATAAGCCCGGTACACTAAACCAGTAAATCGGTGTTTGATAAATTACAACATCCGCCCATAAAAACTTCTCTTGTTCTTCTTTCATATTGTAGCCATCTTGAATCGTTGTTGTTTTCACATGATGATTCTCGCTTAATACCGTTACCATATGATCTACTAACGTTCTATTTAATCGCCCTTCTTTCGTACCGTATTTTTCATGTCCATTTATAATCAATATATTTTCCATCGCTTTTCTCTCCCTTATTTTATTCCTCAGCTATTAACCCAAGTTGCTGTTTCAGCGTAAGATTATCTTCTAAATGCCAGTCTTCTGTTATCTTTCCGTCTTTCACATGTAAAATATCAATTGCAAAAAAATTGATTTTCTTATCATTATGCGTTCCTGTAAAAGAAAGACGAGCTGTTACTTTATCTCCAACGACTAATAAATCCTCAATCTCGCAATGTATATCAGGCACAACTTTACGAAAATTTTGTGCCGCAAACTTTAATCCTTCCGTGCCTTGTGGTCGCCCTTTCGGCAATGTATTATCGAAAAAATTTTCAGCAACAGTCTGCGGAATAAGCTCCTCTTTACCTGTATCCCAAAATGCGTAAAAACGCTGCGCGGCATGAACCATTTCGGTCGCTTCCTTTTTACTGATTGAAGGATCAATTGTCATTGCTTTTGGCTGTGGCATTTCTTTTAATAACTGGACTTCAGTTTTTTGCTCCCCGCCGCATGCTACAAGTACAATACAAATAACAAACAAACTAAGGAACCCAAACAACTTTTTTATCTCCATGAAAATCACCTCCCCCTCATACAAACCCTTTATATTTCTTATTGCTATTGTATATGTACTAACTTCCTTTATGGAAGTAGTGATATTTTTTTCATATAGTTACCAAAAGTATAGTTTTGTGATACTATAAAGCAAATTCATTCAAAAAAATTTTATGGAGGCTAGTTCCATGAACAATATAGATCCAGTTGAATTAACGAAAGGTTTACCTGGCATACCTTGTCCTATCGCTAAAACACTTGATGTAATTCGTACAAAATGGACGTTTTTAATTATTCGTGACCTTCTTATCGAAGGAACATTACGCTTTAGTGATTTGCAAAAATCAATGGACGGGATTAGTCCGAAAACATTATCGCTTCGACTAAAAGAATTAGAATCTCAAGGCATTATAACGAGAAAAGTATATCCAGAAGTTCCGCCTCGTGTAGAGTACACATTAACGGATAAAGGAAAGCAATTAGAGGGGATTTTTATTGAATTAAAACGGTTTGGATTAAGTTTATAAAACAAAAACCCCTTACCGTCGTAAGGGGTTTGATTACTTCGCAAAACTTTCAGCTAGTTGCTTCTCTCTCCACATAAATGTAATACCGAGACCAACTATTAAAACAACTCCTGAAAATGCATATGGATAATGAATATTCATATCAAATAATATTCCACCCATCGCTGGTCCTGCGATATTTCCTAAACTCGTATAAGTCGAGTTCATACCAGCAACGAATCCTTGCTCTTTTCCAGCTGCTTTTGATAAAAACGTCGTTAAAGCTGGACGCAGTAAATCGAATGCTAGGAAAATAAAACAAGTAACAAGAAGTACAATCCAATAATTAAAGACTATAGTTGAAACGAACGCTAATACCGCACCTACAATTAAACATATTTGAATCAACACTTTTTCACCGAACATGTCGACTAATTTGCCAAACATAAATACTTGCACAACTACCCCAAAGATTGAACTAATTGTAATAATTGCCGCAATATCTTTCGGTGTAAAACCAAACTTATGATCAGAAAACAGGCTAAACACAGTTTCATACGCCGATAAACCGAAAGCAAGTACAAATACGATAATAAATGCAATTGCATACATTGGATGTAATGATTTCTTTAAATCACCAATAAAACTTGATTCTTTCGTATTAGCAGAAATCTCTGCAAGCTCTTCTTTTGTTAACGGTTCTTTTAAAATAAAGATAGAAATTACACATGCTATAAAAGCAATTGCTGCAGCTACAAAGAACGGCACACGTATACCGTATTCTGCAATAAATCCGCCAATTCCAGGTCCTATAATAAAGCCGGTACTAATAGCAGCAGATAAATATCCCATCGCCTTTGGACGTTCCTGCATAGATGTAATATCCGCAACATATGCCGTAACACCAGGCATAATAAACGCAGCACTAATTCCGCCTAACACCCTCGCTGCATAGAGCATCCATACATCTGTTCCTAAACCAAAAAGAAGCTCTGAAACACCAAAAATAAATAATCCAATGATGATCATTTTCTTCCTACCATAAAGGTCGACCCACCGGCCTGTAATAGGTGAAGCAATAAGCTGAGCCATTGCAAACACTGCAACGAGATATCCCATCGTCTTCCCTGTTAAACCCATATCATTCATAAAGGACGGCATAACCGGAATGATTAATCCAATCCCTAAAAAAGCGATAAATATATTACTCAAAAGAATGACCAATACCATCTTTTGTTCTTTTATCGGTTTCTTCACTTTTAACACCTCTTCCCGTAAGTTCCTCTCAAAAAAATGCCTAAGAAGCTTTTTCTTTATCCTGCTATTTGTGGGCTAATCATGAGTAGAAATGCCTCCACCCATTAGAATTTCACTCTATCCTTCCACACATACATAAGCATTAGGTGAATGACTATCATTCAGTTTTCCTCAAAAATGAACCTACCTTTTCAGACAGGTTCATCCCACTATTTCTTTATATGTAGTGCATGTGTTAAAAAATCTAGTACTTCTGCCTTTTGTAGCTCGACTTGCTCATCATCTTTATGATCATATAAATAAACTTGTTCCGCTGCTGATTCAACAAGAGCAATAAATAACTTCGCTGTTCGCTCTGCATGAACCGAATCACGAATTTCACCAGCTTCTTTTGCCTCATTTAAAAACTCGCTTAGCCACTTATAAAGAGGCTCATACACAGCTTCCCATTCTTTTATATGTTCTGTAGATGCAAGCCCCGCATACATTAAAGCTTGTATTTCACGATATTCCTCTATAAAGTGAAATACCGCATCTATTACTTGCGTCACTTTACTTGAGAAAGGCGCATCATTTTGCACTTTTTCCTTTACTGCAAGTATCATCTTTTCAACCATCACTTCTGCTATTGCAGGCATAACAGATAACTTAGAAGGAAAATATAAATAGAAAGTTCCTTGTGCAATGCCCGCCAATTTCACGATATCAGAAATCTTCGTTTTTTCAACGCCCTTTTCCTGAAACACTTCAATAGCTGCATAGACAATTTTCTCTTTTTTATTCATCATCTAAACCCTTTCACACGCGTATTGAATGACTGTCACTCATTTTATAAAATAACTAGCTATACTGTCAATTATCGTGCACTTTTTATAATAAAAATCTCCTAACGACTTGTTAGGAGATGCAGTATACCTTTATGACAGAGCCTTTAATCCTGTCACGCCGCATACAATAAGAGCCACACTAATGATACGTGCTTTACTTTTCGACTCACCAAACAGGAACATATTTAATAAAACGGCACCTGCTGTTCCAATACCAATCCAAACCGCATACGCGACGCTTACTTGTAAGAATAAGAAAGATGTATACAAGAATGCGAAGGATGTAGCAAATCCACCTATATAAAGCGCTCCATTTGCTAACGTTTTATCTTTGCTATACATTTTAAGACCGATCACACCGACTATTTCACTAATTGCGGCACAAAATACGAAAAACCAACCCATCTTTAAGCAGCTCCTTCCACAGTTTCTTCTTTATTATCAGCTAGTTTTAAACCGATAACGCCAGCTACAACCATCACGATAAAAAATAGTTTTCCGACGCTGAAACTTCCGCCGAAAAGGAATACATCCATTAAGAAAGTACCTACCGTACCAGCTCCGGCAAAAATGGCATATACAGTCCCTGTCGCAAGATGTTCACACGCTTTAGAAAGAAAGTGAAAATCAACAGCGATAACTCCTAAAATAATAATCCAATGCCACCAAGTATCGGCCGTATTAAAGCCAAACACCCAAAAAATTTCAAAGATACATGTTAATATGACATATAACCAAGCTCTATTTTTCATACCTCTCACCTCTTATGACTGACTATCAGTCATTTTTGTTTTAAAAAAATATACTCCTTAATCACTACTATATAAAAACAGCTATCATCCTCATTTATCATTATATTCTTTCCATTTCCAAGCTAACTACATCCTCCCACAGAAAAATGACTGAATGTCATTCATAAATATTGTACATGAATATTTTAAGAACTGTCAATGCAAAAAGATTATTTAAAATTTCTTTCATCCGATTTGTATATTTCCTAATAATCTGTTAATACTGCTAGTAACATAATATTTTCTCCACTCCCCCTTGGAGAGATCCCTTGAATAGAGCAGTTAGCTTTTGCTAGCTGCTCTTTTTATTTTTCATCTTTCATAATCCAATTCAATCGCATGTTCACTTGATCCAAAATAAATATTTGCTTATGCAATACTATCACGATATTCTTCGCCATGAATTCCCGAAAAGTCATTTCAGATTCGTTTTAGATCTGATTTTCTTCGTTCTAAATCGGTAATGAGCTGTTTAATTTATTCAATTACCATTTCACTTTTTTGTTCTACAATTCGATATGCAATATTTCATATTTTATTATCGCAATATCACTTTATTAACCTTCATTTTATATAAATGGGTTCCTATTATGCGATAAATCAACATTTGTAATTTAATTCCTTATTTAAATCAGCTAGTTTTCATTTTTAAACACTATATTCGGATAATTATATTGGAATTTATTGTTCTACACATCCAAATACATCTTGTGTATTATGTAGGAGAAGAGTAATTAAAAGACTTACTCTTTGCTATTGAGGGAAGAGCCTGAGAGCCATATCAGGCTCTTCTTCGTTTATGTACCTTGTATTAAGATGCGATTTTCAGTAAAAAATTACATTCAAGAAATCATAATTTATCTACTATGAAAATATAAACACTAAATCTTCACATCCAATTTACCGAGCAGTTAGCTTTTGCTAACTGCTCTTTTTTATTTTCCAGCACACTGTGAGATTAAATCCATTTTTATCATATAACTAAGGAGCAGATTATGTTTTCTATTTATTTTCCAAAGAGGCCTTATATGCAATAATTTTATTCTCAAGCATCTTTTCTGTAGTTACTAAGTTTTCTCTTTGAATCTGAATAGATCTCCTATGATCTTCTAGAAGCTGTAAACGAGCTTCAGTCGTATGCTCTCCTTCTAAATATAACCTAGCGTATTCTCTTATTTTCGCTATTGGCATTTGCGTTTGTTTTAATTTCATGACAAACTGCAACCACTTTATATGTGACTCTTCATACAGTCGATTCCCATTTGTATCGCGATTTGCAATTAATATATTTTCCTTTTCATAATAACGTAGTGTATGTGTGCTCACTCCTAATAATGTAGCTACCTCACTAATTGTATACATACTCTAACTCCCTCCACGTGCTTACCCTCATATATTTTATAGCCTTATCAAATTTATAAAAAAACATTTGACTTAGAGTATACTCTAACAAATACAATCTAACCATAATACATTCATTTGAACTTAGGGGGATTTTATATGAAATACACTGTTATTACTGGTGCCAGTTCTGGAATTGGCTATGAATCAGCTTTAGCTTTTGCATCTCGCGGAAAGAACTTAATACTTGTAGCTCGAAGACAAGAAGAATTAGATGGATTAAAATTAAAAATTAACGAAATGAATCCAGAATTGGATGTTGTCATTCGAAGAACGGATTTATCTATCACGGAAAATGTTTATAAACTTTATGAAAGCCTACAAACTTTTCAAATTGAAACGTGGATTAACAACGCAGGGTTTGGTAATTTCGCCTCAATTGCTGAACAAAACTTAAATAAAATTGAAACGATGTTACATGTAAATATAGAAGCATTAACAATACTCTCTTCCCTTTTCGTTCGAGATTATTCAATGGTTGATGGCACACAACTTATTAACGTTTCATCAGGCGGTGGATACACGATCGTTGCTGATGCTGTTACGTATTGCGCTACGAAATTCTATGTAAGTGCATTTACAGAAGGCTTATCTCACGAATTGAAAGAACAAGGTGCAAAACTGCAAGCAAAGGTTTTAGCACCTGCTGCAACTGAAACAGAATTTGCAAAACGTTCATTGGATATTGATGAGTTCCAATACAATAATGTTGTACCGAAATTCCACACTGCAAAACAAATGGCACAATTTATGCTTGATCTTTACGACAGTGATAAAGTTGTAGGGATTGTCGATGGTTATACTTATAACTATGAGCTTAAAAACCCCATTTTTAATTTTGCAGTAAGAAAAACGAATTCAAGTTCTTAATTTCCCCTAAAATATAGATGCCCACTATTACGTAAATAATAGTGGGACTTTTTTCTCTCTGAAAATTTCACCCAACATATCGAATCATCGCCACCTCATCACAATGATCAACTTTTGGACAATGTCTACAATCAATCCATACTTTCTCCGGTAACGCCTCTCTATTCACAAAATCAAACCCGCACTTTTGAAAAAATTCCGTTTCATATGTTAAAGAAATGACTCTACTCACTTTTATTTTCGCTGCCTCATTTATTACATGGTTCACTAACATACGTCCAATTCCTTTTCCTGCATATGTATGCGAAACGACTAACGACCGAACTTCTGCAAGATCCTCCCCTAACACATGTAAACCAGCAACCCCAACAATTTTCTCGTCTTCCTTCATAACATATAAACATTGTAAATATTGATAGAGAGATAAAAGAGAACGCGGTAAAACCACTCCCTCTTTTGCATAAGCTTCAATGAGACTATAAATTTCTTTCACATCACTCGTAACTGCATTAAAGATTTTCATATTATATCCCCTTGCCCCGATATTAATATTTATAACCTAAATTGAATTTTAATACATATTTTTATATAATAATACATCTCTCCTTTTTCCCCGTCAATCACTTTTCTTAACCTTACACAAACAAAGAACCAAGCAATCTAATCGATGCTTGGTTCCTCATTTCGTATCGGCAATACGGTCGAATATTTAATTTCACGAAGTGCTAAACTCGTCTGTATCCTTGTAATACCAAGCTTATTCAGCTTTCTAATAAACTGCTCTAATTCTTTACGATCACGATTTGCAACCTTTAATAAATAATCATACTCTCCCGTTAAGCAGTGACATTCTAATACTTCCGGCATCGACTCTAATTCTTTTTCCAACACTTCAAGTTTATCCGATTGATGAATATTCGTACTCATAAAAATAAAGCATAACAAATCAAAACCAAGCTTTTCTTGGTTTAGAATGGCTACTTGCTTATCAATGAACCCTTCTCCATCTAATCTTTTTATTCTTGCATGCATCGCAGCCGGTGATAAATTAACACGTCGCGCAAGCTCTGCATTACTTACATGTGACTCCTTCTGCAATATATCTAAAATTTGTACATCTAAATCATCTAACACTTTAATAACAGACGACTCCACCAAAACTCCCCCTTTTTATTGCCGATGATTATTCGGAAATACACCTTATAACTTACATAAAATTGAATTTTTTTCCGCAAATGATATTCAAAACAAAACATTTTATCGACTTTTAACCATTATACAAAAGAATATATTACACAATGAAGAAAAATGCTAAAATTATTTACAATTGACATTGATTACAACAAAGGGGATTTTAGTATGCCTTATTTTTATGTCTTTTTACTATTATTAACGAGTTTATTATGGGGAGGAAATTTCGTCGTTGGAAAATCACTCGTTGATCATGCGTCGCCGATGACACTTACAAACTTAAGATGGATGATTGCCATCGTTTGTTTATTGCCGATGGTTTGGTTTAAAGAGAAGAAAATCATTCCACCACGTGCTGCCATACTTCCTTTAATACTAATGGGGATTTCAGGGGTCGCTCTTTTTAACATTTTTCAATTTTTAGCACTAGAAAAAACATCCGCAACAAATGTAGGACTTATTTCTACATTGAACGCAATTTCAATTGCACTATTTTCAGTATTATTTCTAAAAGAAAAAGTAAATACACTTCAAATTCTATCCATGATTCTTTCATTCTTTGGGGTTATTCTTGTTCTATTAAAAGGTAACTTTGCACTTTTATTTTCACTACATTTTAATAGCGGAGATTTATGGATGATTGCGGCAGTTTGTATTTGGGGAATGTATTCTGTTTGCAGTAAGTGGGCAACAAAAACAACTACACCACTTATGGCGACATTATATTCTGGTATTTTCGGCGTTATTTTATTACTGCCATTTAACATAGGGAACTTCACTGTTTCCAATATAAACACTTCTTTCATAACATCACTTTTATATACTGGGCTTATTTCCACAGTTCTTTGTATGGTATTTTGGAATATTGGCGTGCAAAAATTAGGAGCTACAACATCAGGGATTTTTCTAAACTTCAATCCGATTTTCACAGCTATTCTAGCATTCCTTTTCCTCGGTGAAGAACTAACGTGGATACAAATTTTCGGGACAATGATTGTTGTGACAGGATGTTATTTATTTTCTCATTTCAAAACGGTTACGGTTCAGCCCACTAGAGCTTTAATGCGGAAACATTCTTAATCAAAAAGATCGCCATCAAAGTGGTGATCTTTTTATTTACCTTTCATTTCTTTCACATACTGCTTTTCTTCTTCTGGCGATAAACGTTCTGTTGCCTTTCCAGTATCACCACCTTGAATTTCCCACAAAAAGTTATGCTCCTCAACCGTTTGTGAGAAATCCCCTTTCTTCCAACGCTCTAAAGTGGCAAGTAGCTTGGATTTATGTTTAAAATTTGTACTACTTTCTACTGCCTTCTTAGCACTAACAATTTCCTTATTTGTCATTTCAATAAATCCCCATTTTTCAGAGGATTTCACTTTTTGATGTACCATCCTATGCATGGTAGAAATAATTTCATCCTCACTAAATTGTGGCTTCTCTTCCTCAACTTTCTTCTCCTGTTGGCCCATTGCTTTTTGTGTTTTAAGACTCTTCTCCTCTTCCTCTATATAATTAAGAAGTTTAGTAGTACCGAATACAGCCCCTATCACAATTACAATCATGGTAATTGTCCCTATTATCCATTTCTTCATATTATGTACTCCCCATTCCCCTAATAATCACATAAACAAATGGAATCGCCTAGGCACAGTCGATTCCATTTGTTTCCTTATTTCATTTTAAACCTTCATCGCTTCCCTAACAATATAACTATCCACATACTGCTTAAACTTCACAATTTTTCCGTTCTCAAGTTGCCATACATGAACAAATTCTGCTTTAAATGATTTTCCCGTTTCTCTATAAACACCAGAATATATACCTTCAGCAATAATTACATCTTTTCCGTTTACTTCATGGTACGTATTTACACTCGCTTTATAATCATCCCATTCTGATCCTAATCGGCTAAATACATTTTCCATTATTGCTTCTACACCTATATAAGTTCCCCCGTACGGGAATCCTTCTGCCTCTGTCCATTCTACTTTTTCAGAGAGGGCTTCTACTAAATGTTTTGCATTCGAAGAAGCTGATCCTTCATACGTACTTCGAATAATTTCTAAATTTGATTTAGGCATGTTACTTCCTCCCGTTTTTATTCATTTTTTACACAAGGTGTAACCATTTTCGTTACACCTTGTGTAAAAAAATATTAAAATTATTTTATTCTTAATTCACAAGTTGTAATCATTATAGTTACAATAGTTCTTTAAGTCAACAATTTATAAATAAGTTTACTTCGTTTTCATTACTTTCTCTTTTAAGAAACGGTCTACATATCCTTCTGCTTTTACAACGAATAAATACGCACCCATTGATAATAATGCAAGATCTAATTCATATCCTGGATTCTTTCCATCTCCCAATAACCCTGCTGCTCCATTTACCTTTACGATAGCTCCAGCTAAAATAAGAGCGAATAACAATCCTACATATCGTACGCCTAAGCCGATAATTAATAATATACCACCAACTAATTCTACAGTTGCTACGCCATATGCAAGACCACCTGGTAAGCCAATGCTTGTAAACCATCCTGCTACGTTATCGATACCTGATTGAAATTTCGCTAAACCATGTGCAAAGAACGTTACTCCTAACACGATACGAATCATTAAATTCCCAATATATTGATTCATTTTGAACTCTCCTTTTTGTTTTGTTATGGTGAACTTTTATTTACAAATCAAAACAATACGGTATTTCATTCCATTCGTCAAATGATTTTTTTAAGAAAACAAAAAACATTATCCCTTTTACGGATAATGTTTTCTTACAAAGTAGCGCTAATTCAAGCTTTTACTCTATCGCACAAAAAAGTTGAAACATTTTTCCAGCGCCAACATACGGCAATAAAGATATATCCTCTTCTACAACCATGCCAACAACATTCACTTTCTCATCTTTAGGCAAATCATGTACAACAACTTGCATCTCTCCTGCATATCTACCGTACAATTCATTATCAATTGTAATGCTGCCTTTCTTTCTTGCAATTGCATGCATCGGCTGTAAAATCACTTTATTTCCTTCTCGTGATTCTACAGAACGAATGACATCACGAGCTGGATCTAGTCTATTTGTATGCACTTGTTTTACCATTTTTAATGCTTCACTTTCCTTTATCAATGGCTCATATCGTAGAGGAATAATCCCTCTACTCGCACTCGCTATCTCTTGTACACTTTCTAGACTTCCGCTTATATCCCCAATTAAAACTTTATCAACATCACACTCTTGTACAAGTTCTAAATAGGCTTCGAGCGGTCGCATATAACGATGTTTTTCTAACGTTGGTAAGCCTTCATATAACGGACCACGTTTTTCCCCATCGCCTGGAATAAATGCCATCGTTGTTATTCCGCACTCATGCAAATATTGATTTTGTTTTTGCAAGAAGGACTTTGCTAACGCTGTCTCTGGACGCGGATAAAAATTATGCCATGCTTCTACATTCTCTACTCGTATACTTTCTGCAAGTAACTCTTTCCAAAATGACTTTGTAATCGTACTCGCATTTAAAGCCACTTTCATCTTATGAGATACGCGCGCAATTTCTTTCGGCGTAATGCCATAATCCATTCGTAAACCAGTAATACCCCATTCTACTACCTCTTCCACATTTTCGTACGTCATTCCTAAATGGTGTAGCGATTTTGGAGAAACATCGACCATTAATTCCATTTCATTTTCAAGAGCCTGTTTCCCAAGTATTTGAATTAACTCTTTATACGTACCCGGATCATCTTCTGGAATGTGAAGTGATGTAAAAATAGATGAAAACCCGTTTTTCTTCGCTACTTTTAGCCACTCTTCTTGTTTCGTTACTCGTTCTTTTGCAAGATAAATTGAAACTCCGATCATATGAATCTCCCTTTCTATGAATAGAAAAAGAGAAAGGAATCCCTTTCTCTATATGTTTTCTGCCATTTCTTCTTTGAATCCGAAGAAGTACGTAAAGATGAATCCGAAAGTATATGCTACTACTAATCCAAGGAAATATAATAAATATTTATTATCAGCAATTAACGGAATTAATGATAATCCTGATACGCCGATTCCAAGTGCGGCTGTTTTCATAACGGCTTGGAATGCACCGCCGACAGCTGCACCGAGACAAGCTGTAAGAAACGGTTTCCCAAGTGGTAATGTAACACCGTATAATAACGGTTCGCCAATTCCTAAAAATCCAACTGGTAATGCACCTTTAATTACGTTACGCAGTCGTTTATTTTTTGTTTTTACAAAAATCGCAATCGCTGCTCCTACTTGCCCAGCTCCAGCCATGGCAAGTACTGGTAATAAAGGTGTTACGTGCGTTTGATTAATAAACTCCATATGAATCGGTGTTAAACCGTGATGTAATCCGACCATAACGAGCGGTAAAAATGTTCCCGCAAGTACTGCTCCTGCAAACGCGCCGCCAATATTTAAAATCCCATTAATTCCGCTTGTAATTCCTTCAGATAAGAAACCTGCAACTGGCTGAATGGCTAACATCGTTACGATACTTACGACTAATACAGTAATAAGCGGCGTTACAATAATATCAACTGCATTTGGCACTGCTTTTCGAACTTGTCTTTCCACTACAACCATAAGCCATGCTGCAAAAATAACTGCAAATAATCCGCCCCGTCCGGGTACGAGTGCTTCACCGAATAATTTTACAGTCGCCATCGCCGGGTTAAAAATTAAAATACCAGCAATTGCCCCAAGAACCGGTGTCCCGCCAAACTCTTTCGCTGTATTCCAACCGACTAAAATCCCTAAGAATGTAAAGATACCGCCACCAATGAGTAGTAACATTTGTAGCCACGTTGCATTCGGATCAGCACCTGCGTTTTTCGCAAAGTTAGCAACCCCGTTTATAATTCCTGACGCAACAAGACCCGGAATTAATGGAATGAAAATACTTCCTATTTTTCTTAAAAAGTTTTTCACTGGTGTATTATTTTTCTTCTTAATCTCTGATTTCATCTCTTGCCCGAGATCTTCAAGATGATGATCTGCCACCTCACCAATTCGCAGTCCTGTTAAACCTTCCATTTCAGCTGCTACTTTATTTACTGTCCCTGGTCCAACAACAACTTGAAGTGTCTCATCTTCAATAACACCCATAACCCCTTCAACCTTTTTCAAAAGGTCCATATTCACTTTACTTTCATCATGAAGCGTTAATCGCAGTCTCGTCATACAATGAGCAATACCACGAATGTTTTTTACTCCCCCAAGTTGCTCTGAAATTTCTTTGGCCATTCTCTCTTCTTTCTTCATAATAGAATCCCCCTCCCTATTATTTTATAGTGCCTTCTTCACAAACCCTTTCGCTTCTTTTAATTTCTCCAGTGCTTCCCCATACTCACACTGCAATAACACCATAACAATCGCGGCTTTCACATTACGTTCTGCTTTTTCGTAATACTCTGCTGCTACTTCATAACTAACACCTGTTGCTTCCACAATAATTCGTTTTGATCGTTCTACTAACTTTTCATTTGTAGACTGAACATCTACCATTAAGTTTTTATACACTTTCCCTACACCAATCATAGAAGCTGTTGAAATCATATTGAGTACTAATTTTTGCGCTGTACCAGCTTTCAAACGCGTTGAGCCTGTTAAAATTTCGGCGCCTGTTTCTACTTCCACATTTAGCTTTGCATATTTACTTATTTCAGCATTTTTATTACAGGAGATACTAGCTGTACTCGCTCCCACGCTATGCGCGTATTTCAATCCCCCAATGACATAAGGAGTTCGACCACTTGCCGCAATTCCAATTACAGTATCTTTCTCGTTTAATCCGATACTTTTTAAATCTTCTTCCGCGAACTCTTCACGGTCTTCGGCACCTTCCACCGCTTTAGTAAACGCTTTCAATCCTCCTGCTATAAACCCCTGTACCATTTTATTATCTGTGCCAAATGTCGGCGGACATTCCACTGCGTCTAAAATACCTAAACGACCACTTGTACCAGCCCCAATGTAAATGAGTCGCCCTTCTCTTTCAAATGATTGAATTACAGTTTGCACAACCTGTTCAATCTGTTCTATCTCTTTTTCAACTGCTAACGCAACAGTTCGATCTTCTTCATTCATGCTTTGCAAAACTTCTTTTATACTCATCTCATCTAAATTCATCGTCTTTTCATTACGGTGTTCTGTCGATAAATTTTCTAACATATTACCACCTACTTTGAAATTTAATTTCATACTTTTATTATAACTTTAAGAAATTTAAAATCAATATTACTTTATTATTTTATGAAATTTAATTTCTTTTCATGACGAATTTATCCCACTTTAACTGGCAGTAAGACCCCCACCTCAAATTCAGCGAAAGCAAAGAAGATAGGTGGGGGATCAACTGCCTGTAAAAGTCCGATTGGTTCAACTAATAATAAGTGGGGGATGCCCCCCACTTATTAAAGTTTCACTTTATGTCAGTACGAAAAAAAGATGGGTTTCCCCATCTTTTCATTTTAACTTCCGTAACCGCAAAGCTTCTTCTCTTGTCTCCATAAATTGATCCAACACTTTATTACCAATCCGATTAAACGTAATCACATATAAAGCATCAATCATATTCAATTGTGTCATTCTCGAAGCAATACTCGCAATACGATGATCTTGTTCTACATCTGGCATACAAAGACGAATATCCGCCTCTTTATATAACGGTGATGATTGATCGAGCTTGGTAATCGCAATAACTGTTGCACCTTGTCTCTTCGCATATTGCGCCATTTCAAGTACATCTTTCGTACGACCAGATGTTGAAATCGCCACAAATATATCGCCCTCTTTTAAATTTGTCACAAGCGGCAACATCATATGAAAATCAGATAGCATCATTGCAGTAAATCCGAGCCTTGTAAATTTATAAGCCCCGTCCATCGCTGGAGTAGCTGATCCGCCTACTCCGTAAAATATAATTTTATCCGCATTTACAATAAGGTCTGCTGCTTTTTCCAGCTCCTTCTTATCTATAGCCGTAACGCTCGCCTCAATTGCAGCTTTATTCACATATGTAACTTTATTAAACAAGTCATACGGTCCATCTTCCGTATTCATCACTGAAAAATCGTTAATATTATAATCAGCAATCGTTAATTCGCGAACGAGTGCGATTTTAAATGCTTTAAAACTTCCGATTCCAATCGACTTACAAAAGCGAACAACGCTCGCCTCACTTGCGCCTGCATTCGTTGACACTTCTTTCGTCGTTAAGTTCGGAACAATCTCTGCATTCTCCATTATGTACATGGCAACCTTCTTTTCAGCTGGTGAAAATTGATCCATATTACTTTCAATTTTAAATAGTAATGTAGAAGCTTTCACTATTTAACCTCCACTTCTTACGGTTGCGTATCTTCTCTACTATCATTTGTATCATATAGATAAAAAGCATCATTACCAGGTGGATGATGAACAATTACAGTTCGCTCCCCTTTTTTATATGACGTTATTTCACCTTCAGATCGCTGTTTTTCCCATCCATGTATCCAAATTGCAAAGTCAGGTACAAAAGCAGTGTACTTATAGTCTTTCGGATTTTCGTCTTCTACATAGGAAGAAAAAATAGAAACTGGAAAATCTTTCACTTTTGATTCTTTCCATGCAGTAAATGGTATACATAGTGCAATAAGTATGATTACACCGATAACCTTCCCCTTCGTAATCCTCACACATTTTCTCTCCTCGACTTATCATATACGTAGATTTTACCATAATTACAACCTATTCACGCTATATGACTATTGCTTTTTTCCAATAAAAAAGAGCTTACCTACATCAGATAAGCTCTTCCTCTCTATACAAAATATTTCTTCAAAAGCGGCGGCGTAATAATCGTCGTTAATATAACAACAATGACAATTGCTGTGAAATTTTCTTTCGCTAATAAATTCGCCGCAAGTCCATTCGCTGCGATGATAAGCGCCACTTCTCCACGCGATACCATTCCCGCACCGATACTAATAGAAGATTGAAGGTTGAATCCTGTTAGTCTTGCTCCTAAACCTGATCCGATTAACTTTGTAAAAATCGCAATAAGCGTCATAATGATAATGAACCAAAGCTGGCTTCCGATACCTTGAAATGTAATTTCCATTCCGATACTTACGAAGAACACTGGTACAAATATCGCATAAGCAATTGGCTCAATCTTATGTTCTACCTCATGCTTGTATTCTGTTTGAGAAATCGCAATCCCTGCTGCAAATGCTCCAATAATACCGGCGATTCCCATCATTTCACTGTAATACGAAAAAGAGAAACAAATAATAAGTGCTGCACTAATTAATGCTTCTGTTACGCGAAGTGGTACGAGCATCTTCATAATCCATGGAACCACTTTCCAGGAGATGAAAACGATACTTACAAAAAAGATAATTTTCTTTGCAATGACAAGCGTTACATTTACATCTTGTGTACCTAAAAAACTCATCACAAATGCTAATAAAATAACAACAATTACATCATCAAATACAGCTGCCCCTAAAATCGTCGTACTTTCTCTCGTATTCATTTTCCCTAAATCTCTTAATGTTTGAACAGAAATACTAACCGAAGTGGCACAAAGTAATAACCCTAAAAAGATCGCATGCGACTGTAACATTCCAAACGCAAGTCCTGCTAAATACCCACCAAGGAATGGGAAAATAATCCCTCCCATCGCTACTGCGAATGCAGATTTCAAATTCCGATTTAACTCTTCTAAATCCGTTTCAAGCCCCGCCATAAACATAAGTAGTAAAACACCAATCTCACTCAGTTCATCAATCAATTCAGAACTATTAATAATACCAAGCACAGCCGGACCGATAATAATACCAACAATTAACTTACCAAGTACAGAGGGCTGGCCGAGTCTTACACTAATATCACCAGCTAATTTCGTACAAAGTAAAATGACGACAAGTTCAAAATAAAATAACATAACATCTTCTCCTACTTTATAAAGTGAAACTGTAATCAGTGGGGAATTTCCCCATATCCACTGATTATTCGTTGAACCAATCGGGATAAAGTGAAACTGTAATGAGCGGTTTTGTCACTCTGTTAACCCTCGTCCATTCCTGCCAGTAGTTTCCCCTATTCATCCGCATTTTATTTGTCATATTTTTATTTGACAAAATATTCTGAATTATATTAAGATTAATCCAGCAATTTTAAAAAACTAGACACCATAACTGTACCTCCATTTACTTACGTACTCTTTTCTAGTGGGCTCATACTATATTCGCAGTTATGGAAATGAAAAAACGGGGGGAGAGTCCAAAGTGAAGTCATTATTACGAAAAAAAGCGCTTAGTACTGAATCACCACGGCAGTTAGATAGAACATTAACTGCACTTGATTTGACGTTTTTAGGAATTGGCGCCGTAATTGGGACAGGGATCTTTGTATTAACAGGTATTGTCGCAGCGAAACATTCTGGTCCTGGTATTATGCTATCATTCCTTATTGCTGCCTTTACTTGTGCTTGTGTAGCCTTTTGTTATGCCGAATTTGCTTCGTCTATTCCTGTCTCAGGAAGTGTGTATACTTACGCATACATGACAGTCGGAGAAGTTGTAGCCTTCATCGTTGGTTGGTGTTTAATGCTCGAATATTTACTTGCCGTAGCAGCGGTAGCTGTCGGTTGGTCTGGTTATTTACAATCTTTACTACAAGGCTTTAACATACACCTGCCCGCCATAATAGCCTCGGCCCCTGGCGTAGGAAAAGGCGGCATTATCGATTTACCTGCCGTTTGTATTTTACTACTCATTACAGGACTTTTAAGTTTCGGTATACGCGAAAGCGCACGCATTAATAATATTATGGTTCTTATCAAGCTAGCTGTTATTATCGCCTTTATCGTAGCAGGCGCAAAATATGTAAAACCTGAAAATTGGACTCCGTTCATTCCATTCGGATACGACGGTATTATTACTGGGGCTGCCACTGTATTCTTCGCCTTCTTAGGCTTTGATGCAATCGCAACCGCTGCAGAAGAAACGAAAAAACCACAGCGCGATTTACCAATTGGCATTATCGGTTCCCTTCTTATTTGTACTGTTTTATACATGATTGTATCTTTCGTTTTAACAGGTATGGTTCCGTATACACAATTAGATGTTTCGGATCCAGTTGCGTTTGCCTTACATTTCGTTGGTGAAGATACAATTGCAGGACTACTCGCTGTTGGGGCAATGACTGGAATGACAACCGTTCTTTTAGTCGTTATGTATGGACAAGTTCGCGTTTCGTATGCGATGAGCCGCGACGGTTTACTTCCAAAAGCGTTAGCACGTGTGAATAAAAAAGTAAAAATCCCTTTATTAAACACGTGGATTACTGGCTTTGTGTCAGCTTTATTAGCAGGACTTTTAGACTTACATGTATTAGCTAACTTAGTGAACATCGGTACGTTAACAGCCTTCACATTCGTTTGCTGCGCGGTACTTATTTTACGAAAAACACACCCTGACTTAAAACGCGGATTCCGCGCACCTTTCGTACCTGTATTACCAGTTGTTGCAATTCTTTGCTGTTTATATTTAATGATTAATTTGTCTAAAACGACATGGATTAGCTTTGCCGTTTGGCTTCTAGTCGGCTTATGCTTCTATTTCTTCTACTCTAGAAAACATAGTCACTTAGCTACTGAACAATCGAATGATGAAGAGAAAAAAGCATAACAAAATAGCTCGCCGATGAAACGGCGAGCTATCTTTCTGTACTATTATATTTTTTCGTTAACGATTGTAAAATAAAAAATATGCCGATGCAAGCTGTAAACCACGCCCAATTTCCTATTGGTGTAGAATATTTAAAAACGCCAATACCTACAAGCACTAGAAAAATAATCACCTGATATATAAGCTTCCACTTTTGCATATGTTCCCTCCTTTACTTCGTTCCCTTCTTTTTCTTCTTCCATGCATTTAAACTATCAAAGAAGAAATTAATAAATAACGTGCCTAAACCCGCTAATAAAAACGTCATTAAAAATAGAACCCATATACTTTTTTCTTTTAAGAAATAATATCCTACAAGGAGCACAACCGCGATCCATACATATTCAAGAATTCTTTTTAGCTTTTTCTCTTCCAAATTATTCGCTCCGATACGATAAACTTAACTAAATCTATACAATTCAATCAAATTTACACAAGTTAGTGCTTCATCGTGTTCTCGCAGCCCCAAAGGGACGAGGGGTATAACACTCCACACGAGGCAGTATCGTTTCTGTAAAGCTAACTGTGAAACAGATTTTCCAAATAGCTTATAGTATCTATCACTCATTCTTTTACAATAGTTATAAGCAAATCTTGCAGCACCAGCATGGTTTCTAAGCACTTTTTCTTGTTCAGGCGTTGGGATTAGTCTAACTTTCTTCGCCAATATCATCAGAAGCCTACTCCTTTACTGTGCGATTATTCGGGCACTCACCTTTCAGATAATGAAAGATTGGTTCTTCTGAATAGTAGCGTGTTCCACCAGCATTCTCCTGAGACTACTCGGATGCAAACCTGTTAATTCCGATACTTGACTAACTCGTACAAATTTCATTATTATTCTTACCTCATTGAATCCATCATAGCACATACGTTCGACAGATTCGATGAGGTTTGATAGATTTAATTAAATTTATCTCGTTCAACTAAGGGCGCAATTCCTTAGCCAGTTCTCTTATGAACTTCTCATGTTTTCACATGAGCGCAGACTATATGTTTATCTCTTTAGAGATAGAGGATTTTTCCATCACCATAGGCTTGTGATGTACTCTCGTCAGTTATACGAGATAGTCGTTGAACGTTCATCTTATCACTTTTGACTTAGATGATTCGAGGCGGAAGACCCATTGTTCTAGTGTTTAGGATTTAACCTTGCACCATCTGATTGATTTTTTCTGCTTTCGCGACATTCACGCTCGCTATTTCTAGCCACGTTGTAGTTCAATCAACTTTAGGGATTGCCCGCAGTTAACCCTCACTACTAGCCAATCACTTGACTAGCAGGGCTTACTGATATATTTAATTAACTTTCGTTATAATTGGTTAAATAAATCGTAACAGTTAATTACCCTTTTTCTATGCTATTTTTAGTATAACAAAAAAGAAGCCTATCATGATAAGCTTCTTTTTCTTCTCTCTTATTTGTTCATACTTTTTTCAACAAGCGAAATCGCATATTCTATCGTACGATTCATCGTTTCTACTTGTGCATCTTTTACTTTCGCATCTTTTAATACAGCTTCTGCCACTGTAATTTTTTGACTCAATGATTTCACTGAACCATCCGTTACATTTGCAGCTTGCGCTTTTTTCACCACTGTTTTTGCAGATTCAATATTGATTTGTAATTTTTCTTTCGGTGTTTTAGGTTGTTCTTCTGCCACCTTTGATTGTACAAATGCTACATTAGCTGTTTTTAATTCGTTATACGTTTGAACGATTTGCTCTCCAGTACTTCCTACATTTTCAAATGCTTGCTTTGCAGTGTTATAGCTTTTCTCTAGTTCTTGAAATGCTTCTTTTGAATATTGACCTGGTTTGTCACCAAACTCATATTTACCAGCTAAC
This sequence comes from Bacillus sp. 5w2, assembly GCF_054353775.1. Taxonomy (NCBI): domain Bacteria; kingdom Bacillati; phylum Bacillota; class Bacilli; order Caryophanales; family Bacillaceae; genus Bacillus; species Bacillus sp. 5w2. Next base: position 25,779 of record NZ_JBTIWT010000018.1, read on the forward strand.
ACTTCTTTCACTTTCCCAAGCTCTTCATATAACGTGTTTACTTGCTCTAACTTCGTGCGGTTAGAAAACTCATTGTACGCTGCTAATACTTCTGAAGAACTTAACGCTTTACTATATAATCTTGCAAGCGCGATTTGTCCATTTAACGGAATACCGCCATTTCCATTACTATCTGGGTCAGCTCCAAATGCAAATGGTACGTTTGGATGATACACTTTTCCTTGAGCTGGTTGGCTATTTACTTTTTTACCATCTACGTAAATAGCTACTTCACTTCCGTTATATGTTCCTGTTAAGTGATATGTTTTGTTTGCTTCTAGCTGAACTCCAACACGCTTATAACTACCACCAATATGAGCCCACAATTCAACATATCCACTTCCTGTAGATTCAAATCCAATTCCGCCACTCTCTGTATTTTGTAAAATACCTTGTCCACGAATTTCATTCATTGAAAATACAGTTTCTAACGTAAATGTATTTGCTGCTTTCTCTTTTTGTGCTGCTGAAAACGGAAGGTATCCAAATGTATTTGCTTGTCCATTCAATTTCATTACATTTGTTTTTAAAGCTTTATCGTATGCAATAGATACATTCCCTTTCACATCGCCTTTCGTCCCAAACAATGAGTTATCTTTAAACGTGCCATCTAAGAAATTCACATCAAAGACATCTGCCTTTGGTACTTTTATATTCGGGTCAATATTATCTTTTTTCGTAGTGATTTCTGCTGTTAACGGTTGTGCGCTTTCATTACCAAATGAATCAATCGCAACGACTTCAAGTGTATATGTTTTCCCGTCATCTAATCCTGCCAGTGTAAACGTAAGATCTTTTGGCACTGGGTCACGATAAAACTCTGAGAATGCTAACAACTTGTTTTTAATTTCTCCTGTTTGCTTATCTCTAGCTTGTACACGATAAGAATGGACAAGTAGGTTATCCAGTGCTTGCGGGAATGTCACCGTTGCCGCATTTTCTGTTACATTTGATACCGCAAGCTTTGCATCTTTAGCAAAGTAAGGCTTTTCTTTATCACGATCTTCTACATGTGTAAATGTATCTTTCTTTGCTGGTAATTTAATTTTCCAAGGCTCGCCTGTCCAAGAATTCGTATGGAAATCACGACGATTAATTGTTACCTCTTTATCATCTACTTCTACTAATAAACCCTGGCTTAACGTACTAGCTCCTGGCGGGATATTCCCTTGTACTTTACCACCTTCAACCTCCATATAACTTACTGAAGATGTACCAACTGATGTAAAGTCTTTTTGATGAATTGATCTTGGATCGTCTAACGGGTAATGCGAATGACCTGAAAACGTGATAACCTGCGGGTATCCTTTTAACACCTCATTAATTTTCGCACTATCTTTCGTTCCCCACTCTTGACTACCGTATACTGTATCTTTAATATGTTGGTGTAAAAATACGAAAATTGGTTTTTCTGGATCATCTTTTTGTGCCTTTGCCATTTCTTCTTTTAACCAATTAATTTGCTTGTCCGAATAATATCCATGAGTTGTCCCATCCTCTGGAGACATAACAAGGAAGTGATACCCTTTCACCACTTTATGATAGTAAATCGATTCCATTCCTGTTTTTTCTAAGAAACGCTTCTGCGCTCCCTCTACAGATAAACCGTTCCAATAATCATGGTTACCAAGAGAATTCATTCGTACTGCATCTTTATTTGCATTTTCATTATACACTTGCATGAAACGATCATATTGCTGCAGTGATCCTGAATCAGTAAAATCTCCCACAATTACGAACGCATCTTGTTTAGGTGCAAGTGTATTAAGTTGCTCGATTGCTCGTTTCCAGCGAAACGTATCATCCGTTCCACTATTTTTAATATGTACATCACTTACGACTGGAAAAACTATTTTCTTTTCACTTGGTGCCTTTTCTTGCTTTTTCTCTTCCGCTTTGACTGATGTACTCCACGGAAATGATACGAATGCTAATACAAAAACCATTAATAACCCAATAAGACCTTTTACTTTTCGTAAAGCTGTTCTTTCCACTTGAATCCTCCTCATAATAATTGATTCATTACAAGGGCTATTTTATCTAAAATATATTAATGTCGTTTAAATAACAAATAAATTTTATTAGATTTTTGTAAATATACAGTTAATTAAAAGCTAAGTCCAACATTCCTCGTACTATTGTATACAACCACCTTTTGTCTAAAAGAGTCTGATCATTCTTTTCCTATGACTATTCACATATAATCTTTTCTATAACACTAATGATAAGTTAAGGTTTAAGCCTATTAGACAATCTTAATTTTAAAAATTTTCTTCTTTTCTTAACACATCGGCCATGCTTCTACATTTAATAGTAGTAAAAGACAACTTAAAAAGGAGGGGTTGTATTGAAGAACAAAAAAAATATTGGCTGTTTCGCTCCTTTATCTATCATTTGCCCAAACCCTTGTCCACCGCCCCCTCCTCCAAATCCAAGTTGTGAGCGAGTAACAAATGAATTTGCAGGGAATTTCCTCATAACTAACAACACCATTTCCTCTATCAAAGATGCACTACAATCAATGATACTGTGGCAAAGTGATGGGATACTACTTATATCAGGTACTGTCTCGGTTTACAATAGTACTAGCAGCACAGAGGCAATTACAATTGAAATCGTTGGAGCAGTAACTAATATTTTCACTGTCTTTCCTGGCAATACTATATCTTACACAGGAAAAGACTTACAATCTGTCAGTATTATTAATATACAAAGTGATCCTTCACTATATTTAGAAGGCAAGTACTGTTGCCAATTTACATGTTGCTTATAGAATACCAATTTCATTACTTTCTCAATTTAAAAAAGCATACCATTTACGGTATGCTTTTTTTATGAAATCGGATAACGTACAGTAATACAAAACTCTCCTTGATTAACAGTTGTTCCTGTCGTAGTAATTCGAACAGTCGTAAAATATCGTACAGTGAAAGTACCACTACTTTGTGGCTGTACAGTAATTGTATCAACTACTGTAGCACCTACTAAAAAATCCACTGTAATCGGGTTCGCACCTACATCATATTTCACGTAACCTGAACCATATACTTCTTGCGTGATGTTATTTGTATATACAATTTGAGTACCAGCACCTGTAATAGACCAGTCTGTACATACTTGATCTTGTACAAGCGTTTTATTCGAACAACAAGACAAACTGGAACTTCTCATTCCCATTTCGATCCTCTCCTATTCTGCTATGAAAGTGGATAACGTGTTGTAATACAAAATTCTCCTTGATACGTTCCAGCAGGTGTTGCAGGTAACACAACTTGTATACTATCAAAGCGGCGATACGTAAAAGCAATACTCGTTCCTGGGTTTAATGTTTGTGTATCAATTGTAGCCCCAGCAGAATCCAGTGCTTCTACAGTAATCGGACCTGGTCCAACATCATATTTAACAAAACCAGTACCCACTACGTTTTGGTTAATATTATTTGTATAGAGAACATTATCAATTGCTGCCGCAACTACAGTAGCAGACCACGGACTACACACTTTATCTTGCACATAATTTTTATCTGGACAGCAAGTTAATGCTGACCCTGAGCACTCACAAGACATAGTTGTTTCCCCTCTCTCGTTTATATTCCCTATATGTGTATGTCCCTCAGAGTCTTTTGCCTGTACTATTCATCTATTTTCACAAAATGTGCAAATTCCAATACCAATGACTAGATAGATTCCGATCTATTTCGTTTTTTCATAAATTTATAGATTAAGATACCACCGACAATAATAACAACGACTGCTAATATCGGTAACATATATTGACCAACAACATCTGCTGCTTTTGCCCAATGCGGACCTAATTTCATTCCAAAATAAATATACAAAGTCGTTAATGGGAACATTGCTACAAATGTATATATGCTAAATTTCCATATGTTCATTTTCGCCATACCACACGGAACAGAAATAAGTGTTCGAACTCCCGGTACAAAACGTCCAACAAACGCTACAACTGGCCCATATTTCTCAAAGAAATCATCTGCTTTTTGAATTTGTTCTTCTTTAATAAAGAAGTATTTCCCATACTTTATTAATAGGGGGCGACCACCGTAATAACCGAGTGCGTATAACGTTAATGGTCCTGTCGTTCCGCCAAGTGTCCCTGCTAATACAGCTAACCAAAAATTCATATCACCCTCGTATACCCAATACCCAACCATGGGCAAAACTACCTCTGCTGGAATAAATTCAAACGTTAATGCTAACACAACTCCAAAATAAGAAAACTGCTTTAAAAACTCGATTATATCTAAAATAATTTGCTCCATACTTTCAACTCCTATCCTACGTTTACATTATGCTTTTCTTGCAATTGTACTGGCGCCATTTTTACAATTCGATTTAAAATGAATAACACAATTCCAATATCATCTAAAATACCGATGAACGGTAAGAAGTCTGGAATTAAATCGAGCGGCATCGCTACATAACCAACTAAAAAAGCAATAGATAAGATTTTCTTCTTTATTGAAACCTCTTTTGAAGTAAAAAAGTCAAATAGGAATGGAACAAAACGACGGACATGAAATACAACTCTTAATCTACTAATAAGTTTTTTCATTTTTATATCTCCTCTCTTTGTATACAAAAAGGACCCTACCAAATATGGTAAGGGTCCTAAAAAAGACAATAAGGGGCCTTTACCATTGCTGGTAAAGGTCTCACTAACAACGAAACGTTGCCAATAAAGCCGAGGGTTTCTCCCTGTAATGACGACTTTACTGTAATAAGTTACTCCCCTTTATATACACAATTTTATACAATCACATTAAAATATTTGGAGGGGCTTGTCAATATTTTTTTCATCCACCATTCAGGTTATTGCACTATAAATAATACTATGCTGTATTCTCCGCTGAAACAATTTGGACTTTAAAACGATCTGGATCATAGAAAGTTACCCTTATTTCTTCACCACATCGTTCTTCTAAAAATGCTACTTTATAAAACTCTAACTTTTTCTTTATCCGCTCAATGTTTGTAGTTCTTAAAAATACTTCCTTCACTGATGATGTGACGGTCTCTCTATATTCTCCCAGTCCCCTGTTTACAACAAAACAAATTCTCGTTGAACCGATATCATACCAAACACCTGTTACACGTAATTGTGGTCTTTCCTTGCTTGGCTTAAAGCCTAGAATCCCTTCGTAAAAGTATAATGTTTCCTTTAAATTTTTAGATTCTAATACAATGCATGTTGTAATCCTTTCCATCCGCACTCCTCCTGTCTCTATTAGTTTTCTATATGTGTCATAAATCTTAATTATGTACGAATACAATACGTAGTGATGAATATTTAATTAATAAAGGAGGCGTATAACATGGATAAATACATGAAATCCTACATACCTTATCATGGTCCAAACGATCCTTGTCCTCCAATTGGGAAAAAATATTACTCAACTCCCCCCCACTTATATATGGGCTTTCAACCAGCTAATTTACCCCAATTCCCACCAAAAGAAGCTTTAAGAAAAGGGACTCTATGGCCAGCATTTTATGATTACTATGAAAATCCTTACAAAAAAGGACGGTGAATAAAAACGTGACACAAACATTGCCTAATGAATATTACAAATGGATTGAAGAACTGCAAGAACTAGACTTTGTCTTAGTTGAACTTACCCTCTATTTAGATACGCATCCCGACGATACTGCCGCTATAAATCAATTCAATGATTTTTCTTATAAACGAAGAATACTACAACAAAAAATTGAAGAAAAATACGGACCACTTCAGCAGTTTGGAAATAGTTATTCTAACGCCCCATGGGAATGGAGCAAAGGACCGTGGCCATGGCAAATATAAAGGAGAGAAACTATGTGGATTTATGAAAAGAAATTACAATATCCTGTTAAAGTAAGTACTTGTAATCCCGCACTCGCAAGATTATTAGTTGAACAATATGGTGGTGCGGATGGTGAATTAGCCGCTGCTCTTCGCTACTTAAATCAGCGTTACACGATTCCTGACAAAGTCGTTGGCTTACTAACTGATATCGGTACAGAAGAATTCGCACACCTAGAAATGATCGCTACAATGATTTATAAATTAACAAAAGATGCAACACCTGAACAAATGAAAGTTGCTGGATTAGACGCACAGTACGCTAATCATGATAGCGCTTTGTTTTATCATAATGCTGGTGGTGTTCCTTTTACTGCTACTTATATTCAAGCAAAAGGAGATCCTATCGCAGATTTATATGAAGATATTGCTGCTGAAGAAAAAGCAAGAGCAACTTATCAATGGCTCATTGATTTATCTGACGATCCCGACATAAATGATAGCTTGCGCTTTTTACGTGAACGAGAAATTGTCCATTCACAACGTTTCCGAGAAGCAGTTGAAATTTTAAAAGAAGAACGCGATCGAAAAATTTATTTTTAATACACGTATCCTGGCGATATGTGTTTTTTTACGTTTAAAGTTAAATCCTTCCTATTAAACATATAAATAGTATATTTATTCGATTTAATGCATTATTTTTTAATATTTTCAAAATTCCCTATTGCTTTCTAGTCATCAGACCTTTAAAATAATAACAGTTACTCGACAAATTATTTGAATTTTCGACAAAAACACTCATTAGGAGGATTTTCTTTATATGCGTACAACTTTAAAACCAGCGCAAATACTTTCGATTAGTTTATTACTATTCGCAGTTTTCTTCGGTGCTGGTAATATGATTTTCCCGCCCCTTCTCGGTCTTTCTTCCGGAGAAAATATGTGGGTTTCCATTACAGGATTTATTATTACAGACGTCGGTTTATCTTTACTAGCTATCGTCGCTGTTGCCCTTGCCGGTGGTAGTTTTAATACTTTAGCAAGCCGTGTTCATCCAAAATTCGCAGCAGTATTCGCTATCGTTATTTATCTTTCAATCGGCCCACTATTTGTTATTCCACGAACTGGATCTGTATCTTACGAAATTGGGATTGCACCACTTTTCCCGGACCAATGGTACTCTATGTTAGTCTTTAGTGCGATTTTCTTTACAGTCGTCTACTTCTTATCATTAAATCCATCAAAATTAGTAGATCATATCGGTAAAATATTAACGCCAATTTTACTTGTAATTATTGCAATTATGGCAACAAAAGCAATTCTTTCACCAGGAACGTTTGCAGAACCTGTTGGTGACTATAAAGAAATTCCATTTTTCAAAGGATTTCTTGAAGGATTTTTAACGTTAGATGCAATTGGTGCACTCGTATTATCAACGATTGTTGTAAATGCAATTCGCCAAAACGGTATACAAGAGAAGAAATCTATTGCGAAATATACAATTATTTGCGGAAGCATTGCAGCCCTATTCTTAACAATTGTTTATTTCCTACTCGGTTATATCGGCGCTTCAAACGGCAACTTAGGACAATTCGAAAACGGTGGTCAACTATTAGCGACTGTTATGTACCAATTCTTTGGGACAAGCGGTAATGTTTTATTAAGTATCGCCATTATCTTCGCTTGTTTAACGACAGCAATTGGTGTTGTAAGTGCATTCGCAAACTATTTCGCAACAGTACTAACAAATGTTTCCTACAAAAAGCTCGTACTATACGTTTGTATTTTTAGCTTCGTTATTTCAAACTTAGGTTTAAGTTTATTAATCAAAATTACATTACCTGTATTAATTATTTTATATCCAATTACGATTATTTTAATTTTCGTATCATTTATAGATAAATATACGAAACGTAAACCTTCTGTATACATCGGAGCAATGATCGCAGCATTTATTATTAGCTGTATTCATGCACTGGATAATGTGGAAATGATACCAGGTTTTATTGCTAATATTGTACACACCATTCCTTTTTATAACTTAGGAATTGGCTGGATTATCCCGGCAATCATCGGTGGTATAATGGGATACTTTATTCCCCAATCAGAAGCTGAAGGTGAAGTTTCTACAAAATAAAGAAAAGAAGCAAGCAGTAATTGTGCTTGCTTCTTTTTATTTTCACATCGTATGTTTAAACGTAAACAACTCTTCTTTTGACTGCACAGCAGATTGTTCCTCTTCTACAACATCCTTCTTTAGCTCTCCTCCTAACCTTACTTTCATCATCGCCTCTTCGATACTTTTTACAATCATATTTCCTGAAAAAATAGTAAGTCCAAAAAATGTAATCGGAACGAGAGGGATCCACGGATTCACTGTTAATGACCTAAAGTATACTCCAATTAAACCTGACCATTCATGCGTATAAGATTCCACCTCTTTTATTTGTCCACCAAACATTACAGTCCCACCAAAGAACACTTCAAGTAATCCTAAGTGCAGTAAAATAGTAAGAGTCTGCGTAAACTGCTGAAGAAATACGAGTATAAACGGCATATAGAGATGCGGAAAAATATGTTTTATAACAATATGTCTTCTCGATCCACCTAATATGCGCGCGGCATCAACAAATTCTTCCGTTCGCAATTTACGAACTTCCTTCGCAACATACAGTGCAATAACTGGCATTACAAGCAGTACAAGTAATACCACTTGAAACGAAGCCCTTTCAAAAAAGGTTGTTGTCTCCTCTCCGCTTCCAAATGCATTTGCAGATTGAAGAAAAAAATACGCAATCATAACTGTCGGAATAACTGTAAAACTATCAAAGAAAGCCTCAATTTTTGAAAATCCTCTTTTTATATACGTTCCGAGTACGACACCGAAAAACACACCTATTACCATTCTAAGTGCCGCAATTAAAATAGATATACCAATCGTCCACTTCGCGCCCTCAATGACTAAATGTAACAGGTCATACCCTTTCCGGTCTGTCCCGAGTAAAAATTGTAATGAAGGTGGAAACGGTGGCACTTGTGGATTTTCATCCGCATCATATTGCAATGTAACTTGTCTAATATGTCCATCATTCCATAACGTATTTCCGATGCTCAAAAGAACTAATAGGAGAAGAAACCCAATGCTTATCCAAAATCTTTTATCACGTTTTATATACGTCCACATATTATAATCTCTCCTTCATCGCAGCCGGAATGAGATAATGAAACAATTTAAATAAAATAAAAATCGGAATATATATAAGAAGCACACTAACGATGAAAACCTCAACTCTAATACCGAAATACGATTTCAAAAACATAAAAATACCACCCGTATTAAAAATCCATTCTATAATATATAAATTAGATAACATAAAAAAGATATTCGTTTTCGCAAAGAATAATGTACTAAGCAACACATTTCGTAAAATATGACGATTTAAAATATGAAAGCGCCCCAGCCCTTTCGCCTTAGCAAATAGTACATAATCTTTTTCTAGTTCATTTTCAAAACGAAGCACGACCATTTTTACAAACATAATCGTAGTCGGGATGCTCAAACACAATATTGGCAATCCTCTAATCGACTCGCCTCCGATTGACGCAATTTGAAAAGGTAAAAAGCCTGTTTGTTTAAAAACCCATACAACTAAAATTTGCGATAATAAAATAAGTAAAATGTCTGGAATAGATTCTAGGAAGATAAGAAATGATTTAATACGATGTTGTATACGAGGTGAACTACTCATAATGACATAAACAATACAAAATGCTACAAATAATGAAATGAAAAAAGCAGCTAAAAATATAACAATTGTTTCTTTATAATGAACAAACAACTGCGGAAATAAAAATTTATCTCCCACATATTTAAAATTGGAGATGTCCATTAAATTCACAAACACTTCTTTTAAACTCTTTATGTACTGTGATGCATGCAGCTCAAATCCATAAAATAGTTTCGGCAATGTCCCTAAACAAATAATCCCCAAAATCGAAATAATAAATTGAACCGTCACTTCCATCCCATTCAGAAAAACTTTTTTGACCACGTTTTCCCTTCTCTCTCTATATAATTTACCTCCTAATTTTATTCTTAATTTTCTGAATTGTAAATATTTATATAAAAAAATCACTAGGTTATGATCCTAGTGATTCTTTATGCGCATGCCCTTCTCTTTTCGCAAACGGCATATACAAAATAAAACATCCAATAAGCGCTGCGAGTTCTAATGAAATAATATAGTAAGGGTGCGGCCCTAACATATCAAGTAATGAAGCAGTTTCTGGCTTACGAGCTAAAAACATATAATTACCGCCTGTTTTGTAATTCACAAACGAAACAATTGGAATCAATATGTTTAAAAATATCATTGTGCGTTTAATAGATTGTACTGTCGGACGATATCCTTCCACCCAAGTCATAAAGAGTGGTGCCCAAATGAGCAATATATGCGCGATAAAATATTCAATGAAACGAAAATGCGGAAAAGCATATTGCAAGTTTGGTGTTAACATAGCTTGTGATGCACCAATAATTCCCGTAAAAAATACAATCTCATATATGCGGTAACTTTTCGTTACAATCATAATCGATGCTAACAATAAACTAATCGTACATAACTCAAATGGTAATGAAGTGCCTAGTTCAAAAATCCCTGCTTTCCATTCCCACATATGAAGCCCAATTTCGCTTCCAATAAATAAAAATGCAATCACATATCGAACCGTTATATTCCACTCACTTTGACGTAATATATCTTGGTATTGATACAGAAAAATGATCCCCACCAACATAATAAATAATATAATGGCATGTTGCCTTGAGTATGGAATAAATGGTTTTAATGGATGCGCACTAAAATAAGCTTCCATCTTCCTTCCTCCTCTCCTTCATACAATATTATTGTAAGAAAGAAACAACGAGTCAATTCATTTGCTTAGGCTGGGACAACCTCTACCTTACATTTACATATTCATACCTTACAAAACTGTAAGGTTATTGTAAGCTAAAACGATTTGTCAGATTCTTCACCTCTTTTATACTTAATGTAGATACTAATACGAACGAAAAGGTGATAAATAGATGAAGAAGAAAAATAAAGTGTTAATTACTAGTGTAGTAGCAATTGGAATTGCAGCTGGATCATATTTTGCATTTGCTGGTGGCGGTGGTTCAGAAGTAGCAATGGCATATAGCGGTTATAAAGTTACAGAAAAACAAATTGAAAATGCACAAAAATTTGGTGGCGAAGTAATCCCAAGTGGAATTGAAACAATCTCATTTGATCCAACAAAAGGTACGTACGAATTAGCTGTAAAAAAAGGTGACGAAGTAAAAAAAGGACAGCTTCTATTTAAATATAATGATCCTACTGCGAAACAAGGTGTAACAGAAGCAGAAATGCAAAAAAAAATCGCACAAAAAGAAGTAACATTGTTCCAAAAACAGATTGATGCAGCGAAACAAAAATTACAAAAAGATAAAAATGCAGGCCTTCCTGCTGAAGCATTAAAAGCTTCAGAAATCGAAGTGCAACAATTAGAATCACAACTTGAAATGAAAAAATTTGAAGTTGAAAAATCTGATGAACTAATTAAAGCAGCAAAAGAGAAAGTAAACACGCTTTCTGTAACGAGCCCTACTGATGGCGTAATTGATGATATCGTAAAAACTGCTGATGAAAAAACAGGTATGAGCGGCATTACACTTCGTCACGCTGGTCCATTTAAAGTAAAAGGTCAACTTTCTGAATATGAGCTTGCTAGTATGAAAGTTGGGCAAGAAGTAACTGTTTCATCAAAAACTGTCGCTGGTAAGACTTGGACAGGAAAAGTAACAGAAATTGGCTCTACACCATTAAAGAGCATGGACGAAAACAAAACAGTTTCTAACTATCAATTCACTGTCACATTAGACAATAGTGAAGAATTACAAAACGGCTTCCACGTATACGTAACAAGTAAATCTGGCGAAGCAACTGGTACGATTGTTCCGAAGAGCAGCATCGTGAAAAAAGATAACAAAAATGTTGTCTTCGTTGTAAAAGACGGTAAAGCGAAAGAACAAGCAGTTACTGTTGAGTTCGAGACAGATAGCGAAGCAAAAGTTTCTGGAGTGAAAAAAGGAGAGCAAATTATCTCTAAACCTGAAAAAGACTTAAAAGATGGTATGGAGGTTGTCGTTGAATGATTAACTTAAAAGGCATCACGAAATCTTTCCAAAATGGTGCAGAGTCCGTTCAAATATTACACGGCATTGACGTAACACTGAACCAAGGAGAATTCACTTCTATTATGGGACCATCTGGTTCTGGTAAATCAACATTAATGAACATTATCGGTTGCTTAGATAAACCAACGACAGGTGCGTATGAACTGGCTGGTCAAAATATTTCAAACATGTCTGAAACAGAACTTGCACGCGTTCGTAATAAAGAGATCGGGTTCGTATTCCAAAACTTCATGTTATTACCGAGACTTACAGCACTTCAAAATGTAGAGCTACCTCTTATTTACGCTGGAGTGGATAAAAAAGAAAGACGTGAGCGCTCATTAGCTGCTTTAACAAAAGTAGGTTTAGCTGATCGTGCTACTCACCTGCCGAATGAATTGTCAGGTGGACAAAAGCAGCGTGTCGCAGTCGCACGTGCAATCGTAAATAACCCAAAATTCATTTTAGCCGATGAACCGACGGGGGCACTTGATACGAAAACAAGTACACAAATTATGGACCTCTTTTACGAATTAAACAAACAAGGCTCCACAATCATTATGATTACCCATGACCGTGAAATCGGGGAAGCTGCAGCACGTCAAATTGTAATTCGTGACGGAAATATCGTCCAAGATTGGAGAGGTTAATTTTGAACACGAGTGAAAATATACGCATGGCCCTTTCCTCTATCTTTGCCCATAAAATGCGTTCTATCTTAACGATGCTAGGAATTATTATCGGTATTAGTGCCATTATTACTATCATTTCAATGGGTGATGGTACAAACGCAAAGTTTAAGAAAGAGTTAGGCCAAGGAAAAGATAATGAAGTAACGATTTACTACAAAAACCCTGATTATGGACCAGACAACGCCAAAATTACAGCCGATATGCTGAAACGTCTTCAAACTGTACCAGGCGTTAAAGATGTGTATCCAGATGTAAGTATGAAAGTAAAAGCCTCTTCTGGTTCAAAAGATGTCTCCCTTGATTTAAAAGGTGGAACAGGCGCCTTTATGACAGATTCGAAAATAAAATTAGTTCACGGTCGCGAATTAAACGACAGCGAATTAAACCAAGCAGCTCCTGCTGTTATATTAAATGAAGAAGCTTTCAATAAACTATTTAATGGCTGGGAATCAAATTTATACACGGATATAAAAGGAAAACCTTATAAAGTAGTCGGTGTGTACGAAACGAAAAATGAGTTTGGAATGGCTATGTCAGAAGGTTATACATCACTTGAAAATGCCCCTGTAATTTCAGGAGTAACTGAGTATGACTCAGTAAAATTAACACTCGTTTCTCCAGCAGAACGTAAAAGTGTAGAAAAACAAGCCGTTTCTGTTTTAAACGAAATGAAAGCTCCTAAATTTGAGCACAAATTCGAAGCACAAGACTTAGGTGAATTTACGAAGCAATTAGATGAATCCATCGGTATGATGAAAATGGTATTCGGTGGTATTGCTGCTATCTCCTTACTTGTTGGTGGTATCGGTGTAATGAACATTATGCTTGTATCTGTAACAGAACGTACACGTGAGATTGGTATTCGTAAAGCACTTGGTGCAACGCGCGGTAAAGTATTAACACAATTCTTAATCGAATCTTGTATTTTAACAGGACTCGGTGGTTTCATCGGATTCATGCTCGGTATTTTCTTCGCTTGGATTGTCTCAATCTTTGCTGGATGGCCACTCGTTGTCTCAAAAGAACTTGGACTTCTTGCAGTAGGTATCTCAATGTTAATCGGTATTATATTCGGTTTACTGCCAGCTAACAAAGCTGCAAAACTTGATCCAATTGAATGTTTACGATATGAATAAACAAAAACGTAGGAGTTTACACTCCTACGTTTTTGTTTATCTATTAAATCGTGTTTCTTCTATTATATATGTTTCACGTTATCAACACCTTTAATTATTTTAACCTACTAAAGCTATTATAGAATCCTATTATTGCAAAAATAATATGTGATGACCTAAAATCAAGGCGTAATTTTTTCCATACCTCGACTTATTTTGTAACAATTATGGCGATTTTTTATTGATTTTCACCTCATTTATATTTCTCCACAACTAAAATAGTTATTTTTACATAACTACTTTCCTGTTCCAACAACAAAACACGCTATTTTTGTAACACCACAGAAACATTTGTGTAACGCTACAGAAACATTATTAACCTATTAGAAATTGAAATACTCCCCTTTTTATGTATCGTATGCTCAAACCTCCCCTAAAAACTATAAGAAAGCGCTTTTAGGATATTACTGGAATTATTACAGAATATTAATGCCCCGTTACGAAAGCTTTGTAATTCTATGTTTTTCGCAAATAAGAAAATAATGGTTGCTATAATGAGGTCAACGAAAACAAATGCAATGGAGGCTATTATGAAAAAATTTATGGGTATAGCAACAGCAGCGGTTTTTGGTCTTGGGATTTTCACAACATCTGCTAAAGCAGAAACAATCGTAACGACTGATGTACTAAATGTACGAGAAAACCCAACTACTGAATCAAAAGTTGTAGGAAAATTATTAGATGGATATAAAGTAGATGTTTTACATACAGAAAACGGATGGTCAAAAGTTAAATTGAATAGCGGTAAAGAAGCTTTCATAAGCGCTGACTATACAAAAGACACTTACTATGTAACAGCAAACGTATTAAACGTACGTGCTGGTGCAAACACAGACTCAGAAATTCTTGGTAAGTTGAAACAAGATGATGTAATCGAAACAACACACCAAGTGCAAAATGACTGGATTCAATTTGAATATAACGGAAAAACAGCTTATGTTCATGTTCCTTACTTAACAGGTAAAGCTCCAGTTAAAGTTCAACCAGCAGTTAAAGTTGAAAAAGTAACTAAAGTTCAAGATACAGCTAAAGTTCGTGAAGCAGTTAAAGCCGGGGAAGTAGCTGAAACGCAAGCAAAAGCTAAAGCTCAGGAAGCAACTAAAGCTCGTGAAGCAGCTGAAGCTCAAGCAGCAGTTAAAGCACAAGAAGCGGCTAAAGCTCGTGAAGCTGCTAAAGCTCAAGCAGAAGCTAAAGCTCAGGCAGAAGCTGAAGCTCAAGCAGAAGCTAAGGCCGAGGAAGCAGCTAAAGCTCGTGAAGCTGCTAAAGCTCAAGAAGCAGCTGAAGCTCAAGCAGCGGCTAAAGCTCAAGAAGCAGCTAAAGCTCGTGAAGCGGCTAAAGCTCAGGCAGAAGCTGAAGCTCAAGCAGAAGCTGAAGCTCAAGCAGAAGCTAAGGCTCAAGAAGCAGCTAAAGCTCGTGAAGCTGCTAAAGCTCAAAAACCAGCTACACAACAACCTGTTGCAAAAGAAACTGAAACAAGTGCACCATCATCTTCTCGTGAGTTACGCGTTGTAGCAACAGCTTACACAGCAGATCCACTTGAAAATGGTTATAAAGCAGGCGACCAAGTAAAATCAGCTTTAGGTCACAACTTAACAGCTAATCCAAACATGAAACTAATCGCAGTTGATCCAAGTGTCATTCCATTAGGTTCAAAAGTATGGGTTGAAGGTTACGGAGTAGCAATCGCTGGTGATACTGGTGGAGCTATTAAAGGAAATAAAATCGACGTTTTAATGCCAGACAAAGGTACATCAAGTAACTGGGGACGTAAAACAGTTACAGTAAAGATTTTAAACTAATTACTATATAAAAAAAGAGTCAGTCTCATTGTTGAGGCTGACTCTTTTTGCGTTCCTTCTCTTTTCATAAAAATGTCACAGTAAATGAAATTATATCAACGATTTTTCAAATATATCTATCGTAACCTACAATATATCAACGATTTTCCGAATATATCTATCGTAACTTATAATATATCAACGGTTCGACAAAAGATATCGATTTACCGACAAACTTTGACATTAAAAAAATACTTTATAATAAAAAGGCTGCCCAAAATTTGGACAACCTCCTTCTCTTCCCTATTCCACACAAGTAAACTGTGTCCAAGCTCCTACATAATCTAGTAAGAATAACTCTTCTTCCGCAATTGTACCGACAATATTTTTCCGTTCATCTATCGGCATTTCTTTTAAAATGATTTGCAGTTCGCCTTTATACTTACCAAATGAGTTGTTCCCAATTACAACTTGCCCTCTTTCCTGTCGTACGCTTTCACGCACTGGGAAGTCATAGTCTTTGTATTTTTTACGCACTTCTGTAGAACGTACCATATATTCTGTTATGTCGCCGCGTCTTACGTGTAATTCTTGCAGTGTTGCTCTCTTCTCTACTTCAGTTGCTTCGTCTACAAAGTGTACCTTTAGCTGTAACATGTAACGATTTAAGTTTCCTAGTTTCTCTAACTCTTCTTCACTCGCATAAGCATTTCCGATAATAACATCATCAATAAGCCCTGTCGCCCATAAATGTTTCGCTTGTACTTCAATCGGTAAGTTACGATGTTGTTCTAACGTACATAATCCGTCATTAATATCCCATGGACCGATTTCAGCTGCATGTGACGTAATAAATGCTGCTGTGCGAATACCGTGTTTTTTAAAGCGTTCACTACAGCGAATGAAATAATCATACGGAAGTCCAGTAAATTTTTGCGGATAGAAGTTATGACAACCGATTAAAGCTGGCTTATTCGCCTGATGTGAAAGGATATTTTCTAAGTATGCAATATCATTACTTACGTTCAGTTCAATTTTTAAGCCATACGGATTATTCGTCATTTTCGCTTCTGTTAATCCATCAAAACCTAAATCTAAACGAATACCGTCTGCACCTAACTCTGCAAAGAATGATAGATCACTATAGCTAATACCAAGTTGATCGAATACTGCCGGAGCTACATCTAAAATAACTTCCATATTGTTATCTTTTGCATGATTAATAATTTCTTTAAATTCAGCTACAATTTCTTCTTTTGGACGATTCACAGATAATAGACATGTGAATATTCTTGAAAAACCGTGGCGTGCCGCTGCCGAAATGTATGCCATATCTTTTTCTTTCGTTGAATGCTCTGGATAAAGTGAAATTCCTAATTTACGCTCCATGCTTTTGCATCTCCTTCACACGTTGTATTAATGCCATACTTGTAAATCGATATTTTGCAGATAAACATGTTGCACATAAAATTGTCGGTACAATGATAACGTACGGTGATTGCAAGCCTAGCATTACATATGCACCCATTGAACTACCGATAAATAAAATTGATACTAGTAGTAAAACGAATAAAGATTTACTTTGTACCCATTTGGAATAATGTGCGATACACTGCCCCGCCACGAATGTAATTAAGATGATAATTGCTCCGAGCATTCTGTTTTCTCCTCTCCTGCTAATTGTTGTTTCTCATACATTTTGAAGAATGGATAGTAAATAACGAATGAGATAACAAAGTTAACAAGTACAAGTACACCAGCCATAATTGTCCAGTCTGTACTAATAATCGCTGCAATTGGTGCTAACATCGTAAATGGCAATTTCGCCATCATCAACGGAATCATACCTGAAACAACTGCGAAATATGATACTGTCGTTGTAACTAACGGTGTAATAACGAACGGAATAATTAAGATTGGGTTCATTACAATTGGTGCCCCGAAAATAATTGGTTCGTTAATATTGAATAAACCCGGCACGAATGATAATCTACCTAACTCTTTTAGGAACTTAGATTTAGAGAACATAAACATAATAACTAAAGCTAACGTTGAGCCTGATCCACCGATCCATACGAACCATTGAATAAATTGCTCTGTAAATAAGTTTGGTAATTGATGTGCATTTCCTGTAGCTGTGAATACTTCCATATTTTCAAGAATTGCTGAATCCCACATCGGACGAATGATTGGTCCTAAAATCGCAGGTCCATGTATACCGAATGACCAGAAGAACACGATTAAGAATACTGTTAATAAACCGCCGAATAAATTATTTCCTACTAATACTGATTTTAGTGGTGCGATTAAATATGTGATTGTTGTATTCACATCAAATTTTAAACCGTAACGAATGCCCCAGAATAAAAGAATAACGACTAAAGTTGGAATTAATGCTGCAAACGAGTTTGCAACTGCTGGTGGTACACTGTCTGGTAATTTAATTGAGATATTATGTTTAATCATAAAGTGATAAATTTCTACTGCAATTAATGCTGTAACAATTGCGCCGAATAAAGACGTTGCACTTAATGTTCCTACTGAAATGTATCTTCCCGCATCAATAACACCTGGTACAGCTTTCGTAATTTGAATTGGTTCAACTGATGCTAGTAAAAAGGCGAGTACAGATAATAACCCTGCACTTAACTGATTGAGCTGGTAAAAATTCGCGAGTGAAGCCCCTACCCCAAATGCTGCGTATAACGCCATTAAACCTACTGTAAATCGGAATGGAATATCTAAAATATGGCGAAACGGTGCAATCCACTCCATATATGCATCAATTGGTAAATTTAAAAAGATAACGAAAAATGATCCGACAATCGTTAACGGCAATGTAGAAATAACTCCGTTTCGAATTGCTAATAAATGTCGTTGTCCTGCAATTTTTTGCGTTGTTGGCATAATCTTTTGTTCCATAAAACTCATAAAACCATTCATCAATACCCCTCCTCTTTCTCTTTACTACGAAAGAACAAAATAAAGTTATAACATTATAATGTTTATATTTAAAAAAATATAATTATGCTAAAACTAATTGTTCTGCTTGTTTCAGTACTTTTAAACCATCACACATGCCATAATCTCGTTGTTCTATAATTGCAACCGGTATATCGTATGAATTCGCAAGAAACTGTACCGCTGGAAACAAGTACTTCACCTGTGGCCCGATTAAAACAACATCAGCATGTTTTATTTCTAATTTCACAAGTTCTGAATCCACTGCTTTAATTTTATAATCCTTCCCTTGTTTCATTGCCTCTTCTTGCATTTTTCTTACAACCATACTCGTCGACATGCCTGCTGCACAACATAATAAAATGTACATCTTATACTGTCACTTTCTCTTCCACTCGTTTATGAAGAGTAATAAATTCTGCAGCAAGTTCCTTCACTGTAATTGCATTCATTAAATGATCTTGTGCATGCACTAACAGTAAACTGATTTCTGCATGATTTCCTCTCGCTTCTTCTTGAATTAAGTCTGTTTGAATACGATGAGCCGCTGTAATTTCTTCACTAGCAAGTGTCATTTTTTCACTCGCATTCTCAAAATCTCCTTGTCTTGCAAAAGCAATTGCTTCAAGCGCCGCGCTTCTCGCGTTACCACCATGTAAAATTAACGCAAATGGAGTTTGCATATCAGTCATTTTAAATTCCCCCAAGCTATCTTTTTTCTATATTTTTATCTTATTATGAAAACGCATACAATTAAACATAAAAAACTTCCGTTGTGTAACGGAAGTTTTTACATACTTTTCTTATATAGATAGTAATACCTCTTGAAAATCTTCAATTCCTTTAGCCTGCGTTAATTTCTCTATCGCACTTTGACTAGACATAATATCATATAAAAAATCATAAAGCTTTTGTAAATCTTCATTATTATTGCGCTTTACACTAAATAAAATAATAACTTGTACTTTCTTATCTCCCCATTCAACCGCTTTCTCAAGTGTACAAAACATCAAAAAAGTTTTCTCACTTAATAACTGCATCGGATGAGGAATCGCAACTAAATTCCCAACCGCTGTCGGAGATGTATTTTCTCTTTCTATAACAGAATCATAAAAGTTTTCTGGTACATAATTTTTCTCAGCAGCTTTCTCACATAAAAATTGGATAACCTCTTCCTTCGTAGAAGCGCTATAATTTAAGAAAATCAAATCTTCCTTCATATATTGCTGCACACTATTATTCACATGCGTAAACAACTGCTGACCAATCGATTTAATCTCTTTATCATCAAATATTGAATTCACTTTTATAACTGGTACAGGCAAACCACTCGGTATATGAATCGTACTAATAATACAATCTATCTTTCCTTTATAAAGGTCTTCTACTTTCAATTGATAATAGCCTGTAATCCCTACAATTTCTAATTTATCTCGGAACTGTGATAGAATTTTATATTTCAATAGCTGGGCGCTTCCTTGACCAGTCGCACAAACTAATAAACATCTTTTCTTTTGGTTCTGTTCCTGTAAACGACTCATCGCTCCGCCGAAGTGAATCGCAATATAACCAATTTCACTTTCCGAAATCGATTCTCCCGTATATTCACCAATTATATCTCCAACGAGAACCGCAATTTCAAAAGCATAAGGATAATTCTTTTTCACTTCTGCCAAAAGAGGATTTCTCGTATTTAACTTATACTTCAAACGGTTTAATAACGTTTTTAAATGAACACCAAATCCAAATAATAATTCTTCATCATAATAAAAAATAAGATTCCGTTCTTCCGCTACTTTAAAAAGAATATGTTGCATGAATGCATATAAATCTTTCCCTAATAATTCTTCCACATTTTCATAACGATCTTTCGCTGTAACAGCAGTACTTAATACATGCATTGTTACATATAAAACTTCTTCTTCTGGAAATGAAAGATGCAACTCATTCTCTAAATCCCCTAAAATCTCTTTCGCAATTGTATATTCTTTCTTTATGATAAGTTCAGCTTGCTCCGCATTCAGTCCTTTTATATAATGTTGATCTTCACAACGCCTTAATGCAATTGCAATATGAATGACTAAATTATCAATTTCAATATCTGATAAATATATCGTTCCTCCCTCGATATACTTTAATATAACCGAACGGATAAGCGGTATATGAGGTAACGATAAATATGTATCACTCTGCTCAAATTGCTCATGAAACGGAGTATGGTCATAACGCGGTAAACCATATTGTGATAAACAAGAACGAATATGAAACTCCTCTCCCACAATACGTATACCATAATACGGTCTCTTTTCAATTTGTAATTTATAACGACTACATATATCTGTAACATCTTTCATAATTAAATTTACAGTCGATTTACTTACATAAATCTCCTCTGCTAACTGTGAAAGCTTCACATATCCCTCTGTCGTTACAATACGCTGCAGAATGTACGCTATCCTTTCTTGATAAGAAGTTGGGATCTTTTCCGTCTGTTTTTGAAATAGACTCACGCAAAACTCTTCAAACTTCTTCGCTTGTATAATTTCTAGTTCGTATCCAGTCCCTCTTTGCGATTCAATTTTCGCTCCGTGTTCTTCCAATATATCATTTAATAATTTTATATCTTTTTGAATCGTCTTCGTTGATACATGTAAACGGCTCGCTAAAAAAGCTCGATTTAACATCGATTTCTCGTCTAAAAACTCTTCTAAAATAGAAATTAATCGCTGATGCACCTTTGTCATAGCTCTTCCTCTCGCTCTTTATAGATAAAGGGAAAAAGCTGCTGAAATCAGTAGTTTTCCCCCTTTATATTCTCTCTATTTCTTTAATGTAAATCCGAATTTATCCCACGCTTGTAAATAATCTAATAAGAAAATTTCTTCTTCCACAATTCGGCCAACTACATTTGTTTTTCCTGTATTCACCATATCTTTTAAAGCAATTTGTAATTCGCCTTTATATTGACCATATTGCTCATTATCAATTAAAAGATCGCCACGCTTAATTTCGCGTGTATTATGCGGTTTGAACTCTTCTTTCTTATATTTCACACGACTTTGTGTCGAGCGAATCATATATTCAGATACATCTCCGCGGTAAAAATGAGGTTCGTCTAATACGATAATTCTTTCTAGTTCTGTCGTTGTATCATATACCTCTATATCAAATGTTTGTTTCTCTTTATTTAATGCACCTAGTGCTTGTAATTCTTCTTCTGATGCATAAGCGTTTGCAATAATGACATCATCAATTAATTCTGTCGCAAATAAATGCTTCGCTTGTGTTGTCATCGGTAATTCACGATGCTGCTCTAACGTACATAAACCTTCTGTTACTGGCCAAGGTCCGTATGTTGCATCAAATGATGAAATAAAAGCAGCCGTTCTCATACCGTAATCTTTAAATTGTTTCGAGCATTTAATGAAATGATCGTATGATAATCCTGAATAACGATGTGGATAAAAATTATGGCAACCAATTAAATTTTCACGATTTGGTCTATGGCTCATAATGTTATCTACATACTTCGTACCGTTACTCATATTAATCTCAATTTTTAAGCCGTATGGATTATAAGTCATAATCGATTCTTCTAAACCAGAGAATCCAACATCTAAACGAATACCGTACGCACCTAGTTCATGGAAGAACGATAAATCATTATATGAAATACCTAGTTGTTCAAAAACAGACGGACTAATATCAACTAATACTTGGAACCCTAATGCATTTGCATGAGAGATTGCTTCTTTAAACTCTTCTATAATTTTCTCTTTTTCACCATCTACAGATAATAAACATGTGAATACACGAGTAAATCCGTATTTACTTGCTAATGTTAAATATTCCTTATCTTTCTCTACTGTCGAATGTTCTGGATAAATAGAAATACCTAATCGTCTCATATGTACACGCCTCTTTCTTCATCATATTGTAAACCTTTTCAAATATATGTAGCGAAAAAGTATATATCCCCTTCTCTTCCACTACCTTTTGAATCCGCTTTCGTTAAAGAAAAAACAATTTCTATCACTCATAACAACTACTAGTCTATACATCTATACTTTACATCTTTTTTTCATAGTTGTGTAGTCTTTCCACAAATTTGTCAGTTTTTTCACCTCGAAAATTGTTGTACGTTTTCAAGGCACCTTCCTTGACTGTTACATTGACCAATACATATACTCGAAAGAACAGAGATAAAGTGAAACTTTAATCAGTCGGGGTTTTGTTCATCCCCCACTGATTATTAGCATTCACCAATCGGGCGTTTACGGGCAAATCGACTCCCACCTAACTTCTTTGCTCCAGCCGGATTTTGAGGTGGAAGTTTTACTGCCCGCGAATAGCGGGAAAATTTTATATAGGGGATGAATATATGGGAGAGGCAATACTCGTAAAACGAGAACCGTTATGGACGAAAGAGTTTTTTGCGCTAATTCTAGCAAACTTATGTATGTTTTTAGGATTTCAAATGTTAATTCCTACTTTACCTGTTTATGTGAAAGAAATTGGTGGCACAAGTTCCAATATCGGATTTGTTGTCGGTATGTTTACCGTGGCGGCACTTTTTGTTAGACCGCTAACTGGAAACGCCTTGCAAAAATTCAATAAAAAAATCATTTTAATGATCGGTACTGCTATTTGTTTACTCGCTATGGGTAGTTATCTTTTCGCTTCAACTGTCTTCCTATTGCTTGCCGTTCGAATTTTACACGGAGCTGGTTTTGGTATTACAACGACTACATATGGAACTGTCGTTTCAGATTTAATTCCGCAAGCTCGCCGCGGTGAAGGCATGGGATATTTCGGTCTTTCCGGAACGATTGCAATGGCGCTCGGTCCACTGATCGGACTTTGGCTTATGCAAACATATAACTTCACGATTCTTTTTTTATGTGCACTTTCCTGTACAATTGTTTCATTAATATTAACGAAACTACTTCAAATCAAAAAATCACCACAACCACCACAGCAAACATCTGGTACCTTTCTCGATGGATTTATTGAGCGCAAAGCTTTACTTCCTTCATTATTAATATTATGTATTACATTAATGTACGGAGGAATCGGGAGCTTTATTACATTATTTGCTACGGAAGTCGGAATTGCTGATATAAGCCTTTTCTTCTTATTTAATGCACTTGCAATCGCTGTCACTCGTCCGTTTTCTGGAAAATTATATGACGCGAAAGGTCATGCATTTGTTATTATTCCAGGAGTTATCATTACGTTTACAGGTATTATTTTACTGTCGTATACAACTACAATTCCGAGTTTAATTATTGCAGCAGCATGCTACGGAAGTGGTTTTGGAGCGATTCAGCCTGCACTACAAGCATGGATGATCGACCGAGTAGCACCGCACCGAAGAGGAGTTGCAACAGCTACATTCTTCTCCGCATTTGACCTTGGAATTGGCGCTGGCGCGATTATTTTTGGATTCATTGCACATTTTACAAACTACGCAACTGTATATCGTTATTCCTCTCTATTACTTATTGCTTTCCTGTTCATTTACATCACAAGCTTACGGAAGCAAAAACAGGGAGATACAACAAACGAAAAAGCTGTTGGATAATGCTAATTCATTCTTTTTTGAGATGCTTGGACTAAGAAAATCATATATACACAAATACAAAAAGCAGTGGATTCTTAAGAAAAATCACACTGCTTTTTGCATTGTATTGAAGAGTGAACCACTGTTCTATTTATTCATGTTGTTCGTATGATATTAATATATAGAACGAATTGGAGGAAATATTAATGAAAGCAATAGTGTACACAAAATACGGTCCCCCCGACGTTCTTCAACTGAAAGAGATAGAAAAACCTGCTCCTAAGGACAATGAAATACTAGTAAAAATAAAAGCGACAACCGTAACAGCAGGAGATATTCGTTCAAGAAGTTTTACAGTTCCCTCTTCTGTTTGGCTACCTGCTCGAATCGCACTTGGTTTCAAACAACCGAAAAAACAAATACTCGGAATGGAATTAGCTGGTGAAGTTGAATCAGTAGGAAAAAACGTTACGCGTTTTAAAGCAGGAGACCAAGTTTTTGCTGCTACCCAAGCAAATTTCGGTTCTTATGCTGAGTATATTTGTATATCTGAAGATGGACCAGTATGCACGAAGCCCTCCAATATAACCTATGAAGAAGCTGCAGCCATCCCAATTGGAGCACGTACAGCCTTATTTTTCCTAAGGAAAGCTAATGTTCGAAGCGGCCAAAACGTTCTTATTTACGGAGCTTCTGGAAGTGTCGGAAGTTATGCAGTACAAATTTCCAAGTATTTCGGCGCAACAGTTACAGGTGTGTGCAGTAGCTCCAATTTAGAATTGGTCAAATCTCTAGGAGCTGACGAAGTAATTGATTACACCACAAAAAATTTTTCTACTACAGACGAAACGTATGATGTTATTTTTGAAGCGGTAAACAGGAGCTCCTTTTCAGAGTGTATTAAAATGTTAAAGGAAGATGGTACCTATATAAATATCGTTGAACCGTTACCAAGTGCTCAAATGCTCTGGACTAAATTGACAAGTCGCATGAAACTCATATTAAGTCAAAACGCACCTGAAACTTCCGAAGCATTAAATTTCCTTAAAGAACTTGTTGAGAACGGTAAAATAAAAGTGATCATTGATAGGCAATATACTTTTGAGGAAATTGTTGAAGCTCATATATATGTAGAAAAAGGACACAAAAAGGGAAATGTCGTCATAAATGTGAAACATAACGAACACTCCTAATAAAAGAAGAACACTGCACATAGTTTTACAATACGAAGTACTCAAACTTTTTCAACATAAAAAAACAGGGCAAATTCATATGCGAATTGCTCTTTTTTATTGTTGCGAGCATCTCAAAAGAAAACAGTTTAAAATAATGTAATCGTTTTTTACTTTCATTAAATAAATCCATTTCAAACCTCCCCATTTCCCCTACATATTTTTCTAACTTTAATCAAAAAATATGCAAAGAACTATTGGTATAAATAAGGTGAACCTCTACTTAGCACATCCAATTTGGTTAGTTTACCTCTCCTATTTTTATTATCCAAGAATAGTGTGACAACTGTGACTTTTTTACAAACTGATTAGATATATCATCTAAAAAACCAATTAAATCCAGGTGTTTCTTTAAAGATTTGTAAACTTTTTATCTCTTTGTAAATTTAGTGTAAATTTTACTAGCAAACCGTTTACAGTACCTCAAGGTTTAGTTAATAATTACAGCGTACATGAAATTTAAGGAGTGGAATGCGTGGAATATAATGTTCAAGAAATGATCTTCCAGTTCGTTGGTGGATTAGGTATTTTCTTATTCGGTATTAAATACATGGGCGATGGACTGCAACAAGCAGCTGGAGATCGTCTTCGCGATATTTTAGATCGCTTTACAACAAACCCACTTATGGGTGTACTAGCAGGTATGTTAGTTACTGTATTAATCCAATCAAGTTCAGGAACAACAGCTTTAACAGTCGGACTTGTAAGTGCCGGATTTATGACATTAAGACAAGCAATCGGTGTTATTATGGGTGCGAACATCGGTACGACAGTTACTGCATTTATTATCGGAATTAAAATCGGAGAATACGCTCTCCCAGTTATGGCAGTTGGAGCGATTTTACTATTCTTCTTTAAAAATAAAAAAGTACATTCTGTAGGTCAAGTTGTATTCGGTTTTGGTATGTTATTCTTCGGTTTAGAATTAATGAGCGCAGGTATGAAACCTCTTCGTTCTTTAGAGTCATTCCAAGATTTAATGATTAGCATGAGTGATAATCCAATTTTAGGAATTATTGTCGGTACAGTGTTCACTTTAATTGTACAAAGCTCAAGCGCAACAATCGGTATTTTACAAGAATTATTCGGTCAAGGTGCAATCGATTTACAAGCTGCCCTTCCTGTATTATTCGGTGATAACATCGGTACGACAATTACAGCAGTATTAGCAGCAATCGGTACTTCAATTGCTGCAAGACGTGCAGCATTAGTCCACGTTATCTTTAATATTATCGGTACCATTATCTTTACGATCATATTAATACCATTTACAAATTTAATTCAATATTTCCAAACGTCATTAAATTTAAATCCAGAAATGACAATTGCATTCGCACATGGAACATTTAACGTAACGAATACAATCATTCAATTCCCATTCATTGCAGTATTAGCCTGGATTGTAACAAAAATCATTCGTGGTGAAGATGCATCGATTAACTTCAAACCACAACATTTAAATCCAATCTTTATTGAACAATCTCCAGCTATTGCTTTAACAGAAGCTCAAAAAGAGATTATCCGTATGGCGGAGTTTTCATTAGATGGATTAAAAGAAGCAAACCAGTTTTTAAATACACAAGACAAAAAACACGCTAACATGGCTACTCAATTAGAAGGCGCTATTAACAATTTAGATAAAAAAATTACCGAGTATTTAGTTTTACTATCAGAAAAACCACTTTCATCAGCAGATTCTGAGAAGCATTCTATTTTAGCTGGTGTTGTTGGAGATATTGAACGTGTTGGTGATCATGTAGAAAACCTTGTAGAACTTGTAGATTTCCAAATTTCAAACCGTGTTTCCCTATCGGATGAAGCACTAGCTGAACTAAATGAAATGCTTGAATTAACAATTTCAACATTACAAGACGCAGTCGAAGCTTTAACAAACTTCGATACTGAACTAGCTCAAACTGTTATTGCAAAAGAACGTAAAATTGACCAAATGGAACGTGTTCTTCGCAAACGTCACGTAATACGTCTAAACGAACGTAGCTGTTCAGGCGATGCAAGTATCATCTTCGTTGACATGGTAAGTAACTTAGAGCGTATCGGTGATCACGCTGTAAATATTGCTGACGGTGTTCTAGGTGAACAAGGAAAGATTAATTTAAAACAATCATTATAATAGGAAAGAGACGCTAACTTGAGCGTCTCTTTTTTTATTTCATATTTATAACTGTTCTTCCTTTTAACTTCCCTTGCAATATAAGTGTAAACTTCTCATCTAACTCTTCTAATGTACATTCTTCTGTATAAGATAATAGCTCTTTATTTTCCCATTTACTTGCTAAAAGCGTCCACACATCTCTTCTTACATCCACTGGGCATTGCACAGAATCTATTCCTAAAAGGCTTATCCCTCGCAAAATAAACGGATATACTGTTGTTTGTAATTCCTGTCCTGCCACATTACCGCATGTCGTTACACAACCACCATACTTTACCGTTTTTAAAGCTGTTTCTAACATATGTCCACCTACAGTATCGATAACCCCGGCGTATACCCCTTTTAGCATCGGTCTTCCTGATTCATCATTCAATTCCGCGCGATGAATCACTTTTTTCGCTCCTAAACGTAGTAGCATCTGTTCCTCTTCCATTTTCCCTGTCGCTCCTACTACGTTAAATCCTAACTTACTTAAAATACTAACCGCTACACTCCCTACGCCGCCTGTGGCACCCGTTACTAGAACATCTCCCATACTAGGCGTTATGCCTGCTCCAATAAGCTTATATACTGATAAAGCAGCTGTAAAACCTGCTGTCCCGTACATCATACTTTCCCTTAATGACATTCCCTCTGGTAAAGGGATAATCCAAGATGCTGGCACGCGAATATATTCTCCGAAACCACCAGAAGTATTCATACCTAAATCATAACCCGTTACAATGACTTTATCTCCTACCTTAATGGTTTCATCTTCACTACTCATAACTTCTCCTGCTGCATCAATTCCTGGTGTATGAGGATATGTTCTCGTAACACCTTTATTACCAGTAGCTGAAAGAGCATCTTTATAATTTAATGAAGAATAATGAACCTGTATTAATACTTCCCCCTCAGGTAAACTACTTACTTCTCTCTCTACAACGTTTCTTACAAATTGTTTACTATCTGTTTCGTTCACAACGATTGCTCGGAATGATGTATGATTCATTATGTAATCTCCTTTATCCGTAAAATTCTTCTTTATCCCGCATTAACGGGCAGTAAGACCCCCACCTCAAAATTCAGCGGAAGCAAAGAAGTGAGTTGGGGATCAACTGCCCGTAAACGCCCGATTGGTTCAACTAATAATCAGTGGGAGATGAACAAAACCGCCACTGATTAAAGTTTCACTTTATTATATAGAAGAAACAAGTAAACCTACTCATTTCTTCTTGGCTATATTTCAACAAATCTTACTTCTCTATTACTTTCTCATAATACATATTTTCATTTCCACTAAAACAACTTATACTTATTCTACATCTCAAAAATAAAATATAAAAAATCTGACTTTTTATAAATATATTGAATTTTTACGAAATGTAAATGATTTGTAATGTTTTTTTTCGTCAAATTTCATTATAATAAGTGGATATGAGTGTCGTATTTCAATCCAAATGAAGGAGTACAAGAAATGGAGCAAAACCCATCTTTGCAAGAAAATACACGCAGTAAACCGAAAAAAGGTAAGAAAAAAACAAAAATTATTATAAGCGTTATTCTATTCTTTTTAATAATAGGTGGCGGTTATACTTGGTTTTTAGTAAATAAAGCATCTTCTGCTGTTCGAAATGCCGCACACGATTTAGCACGCGGTGATAAATCTGATTTACGTGATAAAGCTGTAAAACCTATCGCAAACAATGTCTCTGTCTTAGTCATGGGTGTTGATGAAAGCGATGTCCGCGGGAAAGAATATGGTGAAGCTATAAGAACGGATGCACTATTACTTGCAACGTTTAATAAAGATAGCAAAACTGTAAAACTATTAAGTATTCCACGAGATACATATACTTATATTCCAGTGGAAAAGAAAAAAGATAAAATTACACACGCTCATGCATACGGTTCTACTAAAAACGGAAAAGATGGTGGACCACAAGCAAGTATTGATGCAGTTGAAAAATTACTAAACGTTCCTGTTGATTACTTTGTAAAGTTTAACTTCAAATCATTTATGAAAATTGTCGACGATTTAGGTGGCATTGAAGTCGATGTACCAGTTGAATTTACTGAACAAGATAGTAACGACAATGCTGATGCAATTCACCTGAAAAAAGGTGTTCAAAAGCTAAATAGTGAAGAAGCGCTTGCACTTGCTAGAACGCGACACATCGATAGTGATGCAATGCGTGGACAACGTCAACAGCTCGTTATTGAAGCTATTTTAAAGAAACTAACAAGCGTTGGCTCTGTAACAAAAGTTGGCAACATCATTGATGATATTAACGGACAATTCGTTACAAACTTAACATTCGATGATATGCTTTCATTCTATAAGTATGGAGCGGATTCTTCAATTGAGAAATTACAAATTCAAGGTGACGACTGCTATATGGAAAAAGGTGACGATACATGCAGCAAATCTGCTGGTGGTGGTCGAACATATTACTACAATCCAGATAAAAAAGAATTAGCAAATGTTACAAACGAACTTCGTGCTCACCTTGGATTACCTGCATATACAAAAACAGACTCTGATTCAAAGAAAACAAGCACAGAGAAAACAAAAGAGTCTAAGTCTGAAAATTCAAGTGAACGCGAATCAAGTAACAATGAAGTGAAAAATAAGAATAAAAATAACAATGAAGATACAGAAACATCGTCTAACGACAATGAATAAAAAAGAAGCAGTTCTCTATGGAGGTAGAGTACTGCTTCTTTTTATTTCTCCACAATCAAAAATCAGAACTTTCTAACTATCTTTTTTAATATTTTTAAATTATAATAAATAGTAGCAATCTATTCCAATTATCAGGGGGCTCATACATATGAAAGCTGCAGTAAAACATAACATCTCAGATTTTAAAGACTACTTAAAATCAAACGATATATACATGGAAGAAAATATAGATGAAAATGATGGTTCTGTTCATTTTTCAGTAGGTTTAGAGACAGAAGCTGGAGCAAAAATCCAACTTATCGCTGCTTTCCAAAACGAACATCCTACTGTGGATATATACTGCTTCAATGTTGCTCACGTACCTAATGAAGCATCAACAAATGATATTTTGCATGTCATTAATGAACTAAACACATCTTATCGATTTGCAAAATTCACGCTAAACAAGCAAAATGCAATTGATATCTCAGCATCTCTTGCATTCTCAGAACCAAATTTCAATCCAGCACTTGTCTTTGAACATACGAGAATGCTATATAAATTAGCAAATGACGAATATAAAAACTTAATGAAAGTTATTTGGGCATAAATAAAAGGATGGGCTGCAAGCAGCGCCATCCTTTTATTTCGATAACATATCAATCCACATCTTAACAGCAGTGCCTACAATCAAAATCGATAACATATATTGCAGTGCTTTTTGATTGACCCTTTTCCCAACTCGCACTCCAAGCGGCGCAGCAAAGATACTTGCAACCGCAATAATAAGGGCTGGAATTACAACTACTTGCCCAGTTATCACTTTTCCAGTCGTAATCCCTACTGAGGAAATAAACGTAATAGCGATAGAAGTTGCTATTGTTGTACGTATCGGTAATTTTAAAATAACTAGCATAATCGGAACTAAAAGGAACGAACCTCCAGCTCCTATAATGCCTGATGCTCCGCCTACAATAAATGCTAACAAGCTTGCTAACCATTTATTATATTTCACTTCATCACCATTATTTCGTTTCGGTACGAACATCATAATAGCAGCAATTGTGGCTAACGCTGCATAAACAACATTGACCGTATGTTCCTCTAATACATTCGCACCAAAACTACCTATGAAACTTCCTATTAATATACTAGCTCCCATATACACAACTAGTGTTTTATCCATATCATTACTTTTCCGATAGGCCCATGCCCCTGCAAAAGTTGCAAAGAATACTTGCACCGCTGTAATACCACTCACTTCGTGTGATGTATATCCCGCAAACCCTAGCAATACCGGAATGTATAAGATCATCGGATAATTAATAATCGCACCGCCAATTCCAACCATTCCTGATATAAACGATCCTATAAACCCAATTATAAAAAGTAATACGACTAAACTCACCTTATATCCCCCGCCTTCTAAAAAGAAGGTGATTTAAATGAATAAGTTCACATTCCCATCCGAAGCATCTGCTAAATAAGCTCCTACTCCTGCAAACTCTACCCCTTCCATAATCTCTTCCTCTTTTAACCCTAATAAATCTACTGTCATTTGACAAGCTACAAGTTTAATCCCCTGTTCTTTCGCCAAGTCTATTAAATCTGGTAAAGGCATCGCATTATGTTTTTTCATAATACCTTTAATCATCTTTGGTCCTATACCTGCAAAATTCATTTTTGATAATCCCATCTTATCAGCTCCGCGCGGCATCATTTTTCCAAATACTTTTTCTATAAAAGTTTTCTTTACCTTCACATGTTCATCTTTCCTTAAAGCATTTAATCCCCAGAAAGTATGAAAAATAGTAACCTCTTGATCATACGCCGCTGCACCATTTGCAATAATATAAGCAGCCATCGCTTTATCATAATCTCCGCTAAATAAAACGATTGTTGTTTTCTTCTGTTGTTCCATGTTGTTCTCCCTCCAATTACCTATAGGGGTATTTGATTGTTTATAAAAAGGCTCAAATCATTTACCTCTGTACTATACGACTTTACCTTCCCAAGCTAACATACCACCTACCATATTGATTGCTTGAAAACCGTGGCTCTCTAAAAACTGAACTGCTCTTGCACTTCTTCCTCCTGAACGACAAACGATAATATATTCCTGTTTTTTATTTAGCTCATGCATACGAAATTCTAATAGTCCTAGTGGAATATTACATGCTTCTAGAATTTTCCCTTCAGCTACTTCTTCTACTTCACGTACATCTATAATATTTACTGCCTCTTTACGTAACAATTTTCCTTCTAATTCTTTTGCTGTCATTTCTTTCATTTTAAATTTCCTCCTCACAAACCATTCATCCCGCCTGAAACATTGATAACGTGCTGAAATCCTAATTTTTTTAATACTTTTGCAGCCTGCTTACTTCTCATCCCGCTCTGACAAATAACGATTACTTCCTTATTTTTATCTAACTGACTTGCTCTACTAGCTAACTCATTTAACGGGATGTTCCGAAATCCTTTCATATGATTTCCTCTATATTCACCTACTGTACGAACATCGATAAGTTGTTTCCCTTTTTTCCCCACTATATTCTGTAATTCTTTTCCATTTATATTTTGGACACCTTTCACTGGTAAAAAACGTGAAATAACAAACACTGCAGTAAATACAATGAAAAGCGTACTCAATATTATATTCATATAACCAACCCCTCCACATTTATAAAACTACTACGCCTTCTTAATCCAAAATTTCAGTACATCAGCTTCTTCTACATGCTTTACGATTTCATGACCACCTTTATTCGCCCACGCTGGAATATCCTTAACTGACCCTTTATCCGTTACATGTACTTCTAACACTTCTCCAGTTTGTAACATATCCATCGCTTTCTTCGTTCTTACAATCGGCATTGGACATGCTAAACCTGTCGCATCTAATACTTGTTTTACATTCATCATCTATTCCTCCAGTTTTTTATTTCTTTCATTATCCGTGCACTGCACAACGATTTGGACCAATCTCCATTTCACGCTCTTCATCCGCACTCGGATGAATCTTCCCCATATTCGTTTGACGAATTTCTTCGTAAGCATTCGGCTGAGGTGGTAAATTTTCTGTTACAACTTTACGAAACTCTCCCTCATCCTCAATATTTAGTCCTGCATTATACGCGAATAAATCTTTTAACTTTGCGCTCACAACACCATTCTCATCCATTTCACTTATTTTTGAATAATGAGCTGGTAACACGATTAATTGTTGAGATAATACTTTATATCGGTCATATAAAGTTTCTCGCAAATCACTCACCCAATCCTCAGCCTTTCCAGCAAGATCTGGACGCCCAATTGAATCTACAAATAAAATATCGCCTGATAATAAATAGAAATCATCTACAATAAATGATGTACTCCCAATCGTATGCCCCGGTGAGTATAATGC
Source organism: Bacillus sp. 5w2 (assembly GCF_054353775.1). Classification (NCBI taxonomy): domain Bacteria; kingdom Bacillati; phylum Bacillota; class Bacilli; order Caryophanales; family Bacillaceae; genus Bacillus; species Bacillus sp. 5w2. The sequence continues at coordinate 59,461 of NZ_JBTIWT010000018.1, forward strand.
GTCAATTTCAATTTTGGTACCCCCCACTGTAATAACAGATCCTTCAACAAGCGGTTCATATGAGAAAACAACTTCCTCCGCATCTTTTGGCGGTAACCAATACGTACCACCTACTCTTTCAGCTAACTTACGTCCTCCAGAAATATGGTCTGCATGTAAATGTGTATCCATTACATTCGTAATCGTAACGCCCTGCTCTTTCGCAAACTCTTCATATGCTTCAACTGTTCTTACTGCATCAATAACTGCTGCCTCACCGTTTGAAACGACCATATAAGATAAACAGCCTTTCCCAAGGCGGTTAAATTGATATATGCTTCCTCCGTCCTGTACATCTCCTACTTTTAACGGCTTCACATATTCACTCCAAGCTTTCATACCTCCAGCTAAATAAAAAACATTATGGAAGCCAGCCCCCAACAATTGCTCTGCAACAAACTGCGAAGAACCTTCTTTTGCACATACGACTAAAATTTCTTTCTCCCTCGGCAATTCACTTGCAATATGATCTACACCATCTAACAAATCAAAATACGGTTTATTTATAGAAAAAATTTGTTTTCCTTCAATTTTCCAATCTTCATAATCCGTCTCATTACGAACATCTAAAATAAACAACTCTCCGAATAAAATTTTCTCTGCAACATCTTTTGCATATAACGGTTTAACGCTCATATAATTACCCCCATAGGTATATTTTTATTTAAAAAAATTTACTTCTCTATATTCCCTTGCCACTCTACCATACCTGGAATGACATTTTTCACATTTGAATTCCCTTTCTCTTTCAACATTTGACAAGCTACATCACTACGGTTACCTGTTCTGCAAACAACATAAATTTGCTTCTCCTTATCTAAGACAGCACTGTCTAACTCACCTAATGGCACCGAAATGGCGGATGGAATATGACCAAAAGCAAATTCTGCCGCTTCGCGAACATCTAATACGATGCACTCTTCACCACTTAATAATATATCTTGCAATTCCGCATTCATAATTGTATGAGGATATTTCACTACTTCATTCATTTCATGCTCGTGTGCTTTTCTAACGTAATGCATCAATAAATCACCTTCGTATTTCGTACCGATATATTGATGACCTACTTTATTCGCCCAACTTTGTATATCTATAGTAGACCCTTTATCCGTTGCCTGAACTTCAATCACTTGCCCTGATATCAAACCTTCCATCGCCTTCTTCGTCTTCACAATCGGCATCGGACAAGCCAAACCTTTACAATCTAAACTCACATCCACTTTTATACTCATAGTCGATTCCTCCACAATTCACATACATATACCTGTAGGGGTATATTAAAATGTTTTTGAAAATCTGTCAACACTTATGTTTGACAGATTATCGGCTTTTTACAAGTAATTGAACAGCTTCTTTAATTAAATCTTCATTTGAACCATTACCCTTTTCAAACTGCTCACGTAAACATTGCTCTAAATTTGTTCCCACAACGAGTCCAATTGTACGATCTAGCGCCGAACGGGATGCAGTTAACTGTGTAATAACATCTCGGCAATCTTTTCCCTCTTCCATCATGCGAAGCACACCACGAACTTGCCCTTCAATACGTTTCAATCTGTTTTTCATATCTTGATTATATTCCATTGTATAATCACCTCATTACCATTATGTCACCATTTATAACTTATGACAATATATTATACCCCTGCGGGTATTTTGTAAACCCCTATTTTAAATTTCCACTTTATATATCCGTAAAACATAAAGTGAAACCTTAATCTATAGGCTTTCATCTTCCACCAAATTTTGAAGTGGAAGATGAAAAAACATCAATATATAATACGGTCTGGTAATACTGTACCGTACAATTTAAAGCCACCATCTACATTCTTTACCTTATATCCTTTTTCCATTAACATGCGTGCTGCGACATACCCTCTCATACCAAGTTGACAAGTAATATATATTTCTTTATCCACTGGCACTTCTTCCAAACGATCACGTAATTCATCTAATGGAATATTAATAGAGCCTTTAATCATTCCTTGTTTTAGTTCATTAGGCTCTCGAACATCAATAAGATATCCACCGTTTTCAACAATACGATCTATCTCATGCCATTGTACTGTGTACACAAAACCATCTACTATATTACTTGCTGCATACCCTACCATGTTTACCGGGTCTTTTGCAGAAGAATATGGCGGGGCATATGATAATTCTAAATCTGGCAAATCAATTACAGTTAAATTTGTTTTTATTGCCGTTGCGATAACATCGATACGCTTATCTACACCGTCACGTCCTAACGCCTGCGCTCCATAAATTTTTCCACTATCTTTATTAAAAATCAATTTTATTAGCACTGGCGTAGCATTCGGATAGTATCCCGCATGCGAATTTGCCTGTACATGTACTACCTCATAGGGTATATTTAATCGTTTTAATATTTTCTCATTTACTCCCGTCGAAGCAACTGTTAAATCAAAAACTTTAGCTACAGAAGTTCCCATCGTACCTTTATATAAAGAATCCGTATAACCATGAATAATATCTGCTAACATACGACCTTGACGATTAGCCGGCCACGCTAAAGGAATCATCGTTTCTGTTTCAGTAACAAAATCTTTCACTTCAATCGCATCACCAATTGCATATATATGTGGATACGATGTTTGAAATTTTTCATTTACTTTTATCGTTCCTCTAACTCCTAACGCTAATCCAGCATCTTTCGCTAAACTACTCTCTGGTTGTACACCAATTGCTAAAATAATCATATCTGTCTCTATAATTGAACCACTTTTTAAACGTACAACAGTCCCGTCCTCTTCTAATGCATCTACACCATCTTCAAAAACAAGCTCAACATTGTGATTTTTCATATGCTCATGTACATATGCTGCCATTTCATAATCGATTGGCGGCATTACTTGATTTGCCATCTCTACAAGAGTAACATCAATTCCACGTTCTCTTAAATTTTCAACCATTTCCACTCCAATAAACCCGCCACCAATAACCGTCGCATGACGCGGTTTCTTCTCATCAATATACGCTTTAATACGATCTGTATCCGGGACATTTCGTAACGTAAACAACGCCTTTGCTTCTTCAAGACCTGGAATAGGTGGAACAATTGGTTTCGCCCCTGGTGAAAGAATTAAAATATCATATTTCTCGTTATATGTTTCATTTGTCGTTACATTCTTTATAGTAATTGTTTTCTCTTCTTTATTAATCTTTACTACTTCACTCAATACACGTATATCTAAATTAAAACGCTTCGACATTCTTTCAACAGTTTGTACTAATAATTTTTGTCTTTCTGTAATGACACCGCCAATATAGTATGGTAATCCACAATTTGCAAATGAAATATATTCACCACGCTCAACCATAATAATTTCATCTTCTTCACTTAAACGACGAAGCCTTGCAGCTACTGATGCGCCGCCGGCAACTCCGCCTACTACAACTATTTTTCTAGACATATTTCAAACCTCCATATTGTTTAATTTTCTCATGCATCACACACAAAAACCTATACCTGTATGGGTATATGATAGAGTATAAAAAATTTAATTTCAATCAATGTGTCTTTCTTTCACAAATTCGAAACAAATAAAAAAGAACTTAGACATTTCCAAGTTCTTTACGGATGAATCAATCCATCGTTCCATTGTCATACTTCCTATAATTTCTTTGTAAAACTATAATCCATTTCTCCACCTAGTGCTGCAGCTGTATCACCAGTTTCTCTAAAATCATGTGTATATATTTTTTCAAATGAACCGAAATCTACTTGCTTATAAAATTCAAAACAAGGGAATCCATCATGCTCTCCTTGAATATCAATACTACCATCCCTTTTCACACATACATGTAATACATAATCTACAGGAGGTGCATATATATTTAATGGATTACTTGCACTCGCACTCATTTTAAATTGCACACCATCAGGATTCCATACGATATTAGTACACACAATATTTTCAGCACTCGCTTTTCCTGTTCTTTTATTCACAGAACCGTCTGGATTCGTAACCTTCTCAGTCGTAATACCCGTGTTCGCATATGAAAACACTTCTTCTTTATAAAAATCCACTACTACCTCTTGCTCAACTCTAGAGCGCATAGTATTTACCGCATGTGGTGTAAATTCACGTGAATCACCTTCGAATTGAATTGTTTTTCCTGTCTCCATATCCTTCCTTGGTTCTGTCCAAGACATTGGAATAAATACGTTAGCTCTAATTTTTACGATATTAGTCATAAGAAACACCTCTATAATATTATTTTAAATACTGCATAATATTGAGCAAAACAAACCACAATTTCGCTCCCATAATCAATAGCTTTCTCTTTTACGCTTGCTACTTCCTTCTGAAAAATAGCGCTATATTTATATCTAGATTGTCGTTTTAAAGCTATATTCCATTTCTCCAGCTAGTGCTGCTGGGGTATCATCCGTTTCTCTGAAATCATGTGTATATATTTTTTCAAATGAACGAAAGTCTATTTGTTTATAAAATTCATAGCAAGGGAAACCATCATGTACACCTTCAACATGCACAGTACCACTTTCATTAACTCGTATAGTCAAAAAATAATCAGCTGCGGGTGCTGCCGCGTTTAACGGATTACTTGCACTTGCTCTCATTTCAAATGAAACTTCATCCTCGCCCCATACGATATTAGTACATACAATATTTTCTGTACTTGTTTCTCCTTTTTGATACTCAATTGAGCCATCTGAATTTGTAATTTTCACAGTAACGATGCAAGCATCTACATATGTGAAAATTTCTCTTTTATAAAAATCAACAATCACTTCTTGTTCTAATCTTGAACGCTTTGTATTTACAGCGAATGGTGTAAATTCACGTGCATCTCCAGCGTATTCAAAAACTCTTCCTGTTGCAGCATCCTTAATAGGCTTCAGCAACGCATACGGTGCAAATACACTCCCTCTAATTTTTACAATATTAACCATGTGAAACCTCCGTTGATTCTATTTATATAAATTATTATTTGTTCTACCAACATAATATAGTCAATTTGATTGACTATATTATGTATAGTACAATAGACCTTACCAATAGTCAACTTAATTGACTACAAGTGCGGAGGTTATATACATGAATCATCAAACATTTAACGAATTAGATCTCACTTCACTTTTATCATTATCTTTCAGCACATTAATTACTGAACTACATGACAGATTAAGTGAATTAGGATTTGAAGATATTAGGCCAGCACACGGTTTTATGTTCAAACGAATCCTTCCTAATGGAGCAACAGGTATAGAACTAGCTGAGTATTTAGGAGTTTCTAAACAAGCTGTAAGCAAAATGATCGATTCTCTTGAAAACAGTGGTTATGTCACGCGTAAAAAGCATCCTACTGATAAAAGAGGTAAAATCATTATTTTAACCGAACGTGGTTTAGCTGTAATGAAAGCGAAAGAAGAAATAGTAGCTGAAATAGAGCAACGATGGATTGAAAACATAGGTACTGAACGAATGCAAATGCTCAAGGAAGATTTAACAACATTCGTTACTAAAGAAAATACTGAGAAATTATCATCAAATATACGACCTGTTTGGTAAGCAAAAACTCCACATAAAAACGAATCCATTTTGATCAGTCCCTTTCAAAATGGATTCGTTTTCTACAGTTTTATTAATAATTATTGCTTCTTTTAAATTTCATATCAAATATGCAGCAAGAGTCTATATTTTACGCATTATATAATTCCATAGCTCTCTGCACGACTAATTCTGCCGTATTCTCCTCTGGCGGCATCAACAAGTTTGTAACTGGACCATACACAACAGGATTTAATTCCACTTCATATCCACCATATGCATACTCCTCTTTTGTCGGTAAATAACCAATATATCCATTCGTATATCCACCTAAAAAAGCTATTTCATTTTGAAGACGCTCTTTCACTTCTAAAGCTGTTTCTGAAAAAGGTTCCATCGGTATACCAAAGAACATACCATCATTCATTTGAAACAGTTGAACTTCTAAATCAATACTTAACTGCCGAATACCTTGCTTATATTTCTCTAAAATTATAGCAAGCCATTCATCCGTATTCACATCCCACTGCTTCTCAGCTAATTGAGCCATGCTTCGTATTTCATTCATTTCAGGAATATCTTTCAACTTCATTTGCATCGTGCTCGAAACTGTCCTTAAACTTACAATTGGGCTATATGTAACTATTGGCAACATCGTTAATACATGTCCACTAAGCGTGTAAGCCATTTGTGTTAATGCGTCCCCTGAACCGCGATACTTTGCATTTACATTGCCAGCAGCACCTTGCACAATAATAACAGGACAGTTTACGATTTTCTCAAGAATCTCTCTCGTCATTCCCGGATAATCCGCTGATAATACATCGCTATCACCTTTTAACACATTCGGATGTGCCGTACAAAATACTATAATCCCAGATAGCTCCTTCGTTTCAGCATTTCTTATTGCTAACATGCCAATTCGTTTATCTACAACACCCTCTATATTTGTTCCCATCTTCGCTCTTCCATCAGATGTTCTCTCTCTTCGGTTTACCCCAATATCACCTGTCGTAACACTCCAGCCAATTTCACATGGACTCAAGTTGTTATTCGCAGTAACAGCACCGTGCACTACATTATTTACTAAAATCGTTTTATACGACTTTACTAAAGGATGATCACCGACTGTTTCCGGACCAGAATGTGTATGTGTATAAACAACAGTTATTCGCTCAAATGGTATATGAAGCTCTCTCGCTATTTGTTCACGAATCATATTTGTATCTTCTACTAACATTCCAATATTATCAATACTTATAAACACAGTTTTCGTCTCATCTTTTTCAAATACAAAAACTGTCCCATACATACACTCTTCAATATTATTTATTCCTGTCTCTCTATGGTATCCGACAAAATCAATACCTACAGGCGGCGTAATATCAACCTTACATACCCCTATTTTGCTCACTTAAATCGCTCCATTTCTCTATGTAACTCCCTTTTTTCAAGAATAGCATATTTAACTTTGTTCCAAATAAAAAAGAACGGACATAGCATTCTATGTCCGTTCTTTTCATCACACATACTTCCGATGCACCATCTTCCCATCATAAGAAAACACAACGCCCTTACTCTCCACAATCGACTCCATATGCACCGTTCTTCCCCATAACTGATGAATGTATGGCAATACTTTTTCTAAGTATTTTAAATCGAGCTCGATTCCTTCGTAACTATGTTTAATGTACAATTCTCCGTTCTTTAAGTAATCTCCATCTTCTACTACTAAGTACGGGAAGCCACCGTTTGTACGCATATTTACGAGTTGATCACGCACATGTTCCCACTCTTTATCTATTACTTTATATTCTTTTCCTTGGCGCTGGAATAAGTACATATCTTCTCTCATTACGAGATCTTTGTTTAAGTAGTTTCTTAAGAATGATACATCCCATTCGATTTCGCGTACTTCAAAGATTTTGTCCCGACCAGATCCTGGCTTTACGCCGCGTCGTTTCATTTCTTCTGTCGGGTTATTGTAGCGTTCTTCAATATCTTCGAACATTTTAATACCAAGGTAGTATGGGTTAATACTTGTTTTAGATGGTTGAACTACACCTGCATTAAGCTTTGCGAATTCAATCGCTTCAGAAGATGTTAAGTCCATTTCACGGAGTATGCGTTGATGCCAGTACGATGCCCAGCCTTCGTTCATGATCTTCGTTTCAAGCTGCGGCCAGAAATATAACATTTCCTCGCGCATCATCGTTAATATATCGCGCTGCCAATCTTCTAGCTCACGGCTATATTCTTCAATAAAGAGTAGTAAATCTTTCTCTGGTTGCGGCGGAATTTTCTTCTTTTTATGCATATTAGGCCGTTCTCTCTTTTTGTTTCGATCATCTAAATTCCATAAATCATCGTACTGTGATATCTTTTTCTTTTCTACATCCTCTTCTAAATCTTCAATACTCCACGCAAGTTTTGGACGCATAAGCGATGGATCAATGTGCTCTTGAATGGCAAGTACGGCATCTAAAAATGTTTCTACCTCTGCCTTTCCATACTTATGCTCATATGCTTTCACACGGTCCGCTGTTGCCGCCATACTTTCTACCATATCTCGCTTCGTATTTGAAAAACGAATATTATTTTTAAAGAAGTCACAGTGTGCTAAAACGTGCGCTACAATTAATTTATTTTGAATTAAGGAGTTCGTATCTAGTAAAAAGGCATAACATGGATCAGAGTTAATAACGAGTTCGTATATTTTACTAAGACCTAAATCGTATTGTAATTTCATTCTGAAAAACTGTTTTCCAAAACTCCAATGTGAAAACCGCGTCGGCATCCCATACGCACCAAATGTATAAATAATTTCCGCTGGACATATTTCATAACGCATCGGATAAAAATCAAGCCCAAATCCAGTCGCAATTTCCGTAATTTCCGCAATTGCATATTGCAGTGCTTTATCGTCACTTACTCTCATTATTTTCCCTCCTTACACTTTCCCTTAAGAAAGTGTATGATGAGGAACAAGCTTTCATGAGGATTGATTGCATAATAAAAAGACATCCTCATAAAAACGAGAATGTCTCATCTATTAACCTTCAATAATCTCCATCTTCTCCGTAATCGGTGTACGAGCTTTTCCTTCTGGTGCTTTATCGAAATAGCCAAGGTGAAGAATTCCAACGATGCGTTGACCTCTTGTTAAACCAAGTCCTTCTATAAATAATGGATTGTAGTTTAATCCGCCTGATTTCCAAACACAACCTAATCCACGTTCCCAAGCAAGAAGTTGGAAGTTTTGCATAAATGCACATGTCGCAGCGTAATCTTCGTCTCGCTGAATTTGGCGTGGATCTTCATTCATATATACAACGATTTGTGCAGGCGTACTTAAGAAACGATCTGATAAAATTTTACCACGTTTCGCTCTTTCTTCTTCTGTGAAAGAGTTTAATACTGCATCTACTAATTTCTTTCGGCCTTCTCCCATGTATAGTTTACAATTCCATGGTTCACGGTGCTTATGATTCGGTGCCCACGTTGCGTCGTTTAATAGCTCAATTAATAATTCTTTGTCCACTGCTTTATCTGTAAATGTACGAACAGAACGTCTTTCTTTAATCACATTTGCGATGGAAGTATATGTAGTCATATTTTTCTCTCCCTTATTTTTATCTATATGTATAACGTTTGTTATTGATATTGATTTTCAATTTCGATTATAACCTAGTTTTTTACTATTAATCAATGTTTTATGTTGGAAAACTTTCAAAAACGTCATTTCATACTGTGAATAAAAAAACTTAACTTGTTCACAAGTATTTCACATTTTATGGAAATGATATGTATACAGTTTTCCACATTATCCATCTAGGAGGAGTCTATATGTACAAAAAAATCGCAATAAGTATGACTATGGCAGCACTATTATGCGGGATATCTATCTTCCCCGCTTCCGCCGCTACACCAAAAGCAGTAACATTGCACCATCATAAACCAATTTCAGAAGAAGAAATGCAGTCGCTCGAAAAACTCGGCTATAACAAACATGAAATTTGGAAAGCTGCTCATATTGCAAGAATCAGTAAAAAAGAAATAAAAGATGTTTTAGCTTACTATAAACAAAATAAATCTTGGGAGAAAACGGCCGAGCATTTCGGTGTAGATCCAAGTAAGCTAAAAAAGCATCATATGAATAAAGAAACGAAAAAAGCATTACTGCAAGAATTAGCAAATATGCAAAAATCTACACCAGACGGACTAAAACAAAAAATGAAAGAATATAATATCGGATTACGTCAGCTCACGGTATTAACAATCATCTCTCAAAAGAGTAATACCCCTCTTGATGATGTACTAAAAATGAAAAAAGACGGTATGGATATTAAACAAATCGCGGAAAAATTAAATGTTAAAAGAGAAGATATACGAGCAGAGATGATTAAATTAGTGAAGTCTATTAAAGAGAAGCAAACAAATTAACACGCAAAAAAGGAAGAGGTATTCACTGCTCTTCCTTTTCTTTATGAACTTTCAACTTTGAAGTATAAATTCCCGTATTTCCCAAAAACTAACATAAACAATGTAGTAAGGGGTGAGAAAATGTTTCGTTTATCGTCTAAAAAGAAGAAAAAAACAATCTGTTCCATTCCAGAGTTTGTCCTCACTATGAAAGAATCTAGTGATTTCGTTTCCTATAACATCGTAGAAGATGGGACACTATGTTTGTTTTATTATAAATCTACAGCTGAATCACTCCTCATTAATCGATTCATTTTAACACCTATAAAAAGAGAATTAGATCGCATTGAAAATATAAGTGACATAGCAAATATCGTTACACTCGAAGGGATCATCACCAATCCTTCTATTGATGATATTCGTGAAAAATTATTAGTTGGGTATGTACTCATACAGATAAAAAATGATTCTCAAGCAGCAGAATATGCACTTATTCGTGCTGAAAGTTCAGTTTTAGGTACACGATTATATAACGATACCGAAAATGAATATAGTGTAATCGGTCCAAAAGTCGGGTTTGTTGAAAATATTGATACAAATACACACTTACTTCGCCGAAATATAGTAACAGAGCAATTGGTTTTCAAAGAAGTTATAGTTGGCTCTATATCAAAAACAAAGGTGATAGTTGCTTACATCGAAGGCATTACAAATGAACAACACATCAATACTGCAATGCAGCGCTTACAAGATGTTGACTTTGATGTTCCTTTTGATGCAACTATGATTGAACAGTTTATTAGCGATAATAGTAACTCACCCTTCCCTGTTTTACTACCTACAGAGCGGTTAGACCGCTCTGTGTACGCATTACTGAATGGAGGCGTTGTTATTTTAACAGACGGTTCACCTTACGCATTAGCTGGACCAGCGACGTTACTTGATTTCTTCGTCTCGCCAGAAGATTATTATTTACCATGGATAGCAGGCTCATTTCTTCGAATGGTTCGCTTTTTCGGAGCAGCATTCTCGCTATTTTCATCAGCTATTTATACAGCTGTATTAACGTATCACTATCAAATGATTCCTGTGGATTTACTAGGTCCGATTATTTTTTCAAGAGCTAATGTACCCTTTCCGCCCATTTTAGAAGCACTTTTTTTAGAAATCACAATCGAATTGCTCCGTGAAGCTGGAGCACGATTACCTACAAAAGTTGGACAAACAATCGGCATCGTTGGCGGGATTGTAATTGGCCAAGCATCTGTTCAAGCTGCTTTAACGAGTAACATTTTATTAATTGCAGTTGCTTTATCAGCACTCGCTTCTTTTACAACACCAACTGTAAAAATGTCTTCTACTATCCGGATACTACGATTTCCACTTATTCTTTTAGCTGGTGCATTTGGGGGCTTAGGTCTTATTGTAGGATTCGTACTCATATTAGCTCATTTAATTCGCTTAAAATCACTTGGATCACCTTATTTATTACCTCTATATCCATTTCGCGGTTTAGGGACAGCAGAAGGACTCCTTCGCCTTCCATTTAGTCAAACTGCAGAACGCGCTTCTTTTCTAAGGCCCAAAAAGAAATGGCGCTATGACCCGAACAAAGCGAAAGAAAAACGCGACGGTGAGGAAAAATGAAAAATATTTTATTATGCTTTTCCATTATCATTTTAATTGTTCAATCTGGTTGTACAGAAGCATATATAGTTGATACACAGCGAATGATTCACGTAGGTGGATTCGATATAATAAAAGATAAAAAATTTCGCGGAACCATTTTATATCCCGATTACACAAAGGGCGTACAATCTAAACCAGAAACTCAATCAACTCATGCAGGTACAATTGAAACAATCTCTTCCCTTCTAAACGCCAAATCTCCACATACGATCGCTGTAGGTCAAATGCGTGTTGTCCTATTTGGAAAAGCATTTGGTGAACATGGACTTGGAGATGTTATTAACAACTTACAACGTGATCCTAACATTGGCCGTGATGTGCAGCTAGCACTTGTAGATGGTTCAGCAGAAGATTTACTGAAACATGTCAGAATAAATGGATCACTTTATTTATCTGATTTATTGGAGCAAAATATAAAAAACGAGACAATCCCGCGGACAGCTTTAAATATTTTTTTATATAACTTCTATTCATCTGGATGCGATCCATTTCTTCCTTACATTCAAGTATCAGAAGACAAATCTGCTTCCATTAAAGGGCTAGCTTTTTTAAAAAAGGATAAAGTGGTTATGTATACAGATAAGAAAAGGTCTTTTTTATTTAAATTACTCATTAATCCAACGAAAAATGGGCGTTACGAAGTCCCAATACGTCAAGGTAAACATAAAGGATTAATTGCTACTCAAAACTTATCCGGAAAAAGTGTATGTTCCCTTTCTCAAAACGGTGATATTCCAAGAGTTAACATACACTTAAAATTAAATGGACTCGTAAAAAATGCTCCCAGCTGGCTTGATTTATCGAAGAGCAAAAATGTAACTTACGTAAAAAGACATGTAGAAAAAGCGCTTGAGAAGGATTTAAACAAATTAATAAAACAATTCCAAGAAAATGAAATCGATCCAATTGGTATACGTGAAGAAATTCGTAGTCACTCAAGAAAATGGAGCATGAAACAAATTCAGAACATGTATCCTAACGTAGACGTTGCTGTCAATGTAAAGATTAATGTCGTACAATCTGGTATCGGAGAATAGTGAGGTGCTATCATGACTGAACAAGATAAAACACATACTGTTTCCCCTTATTTCACATTTCTTCTATTACACTCTCTTCAAATTGGAGTAGGTGTGTTAGGATACCAAAGGATTATTGCGCAATATGCTGGGTATGATTCTTGGATTTCCCTTATCGTTGCGGGCATTGCAACTCATATCGTACTATTTTGCATGCTTAAAATGTTAGAAAAAGATAATGATTTAATGAATATTCATACGACATGTTTCGGAAAGTGGATTGGAACATTTTTTTCTGTATGCTTTGCCGCATATCTTTTATTATTTTGCCTTACTGTTCTTCGTTCATATATTGAAGTGATTCAAGTTTGGGTCTTTCCTACAATTAAACCGTGGAAATTAACCTTACTATTTTTACTTGTAGCTTATTACATAATTAGAGGTGGCTTGCGGTCTGTAACAGGAATATGTTTTTGGGGAGTTATCATACCGATTTTCGTCCTATTTTTCTTAGTTTTCCCAATGAAATATGCACATGTCCGTAACATTTTCCCAATTCTTACTCATTCACCTTTAGAAATTCTAAATGCAACGAAAGCATCTGCATTAGAATTTCTTGGATTTGAAGCGATTCTTATTTTTTATCCGTTTATTAAAAAAGGAAAATCGATAAATAAATGGGCACATGGTGGTATTGCTTTTTCAACTGTTTTATACGTAGTACTGGCAATTGTTTCCCTTATGTACTATAGTCAAGGGCAGCTACACCATACCATTTGGCCAACATTAACGATGCTAAAAATCATTAAAGTTCCTTTTATCCAAAGGTTTGAGTACATTATTATTTTTCTATGGTATCTTATTATTTTACCTAATCTTTGTTTAACCATTTGGTCTTCTTGTTGCATTAGTAAAAAATCGTTTCACATACCATTTAAAATCACACTACCATTATTTATCGCAGTCATATTTATTTCATCCTTATTTTTCACAAACCGTGAAAGTATCAACACATTAAATACAGTACTATCTAAAGCTGGTTTATATATTGTATACGCCTATATCCCAATTTTATTTCTATTTCATTCACTACGATGGCGCTTCAAAAATCCGTCGAAAAAATCTTCAACCGATACACCATAATCTCTGATACAATTTGATTAATACATTTGTAAAGGGGACAAGCGTATGAAGAAATATGTATTTTCTTTACTTGCAGTACTGAGTTTAATTCTTGCTGGATGCGGAGCTACTAGTACAAATGAAAAAAAATCATCTGAATCAAAAGAAGAGCATGACCACGCCACGCACACTCAGCAAGCTGACATTCAAGAGAAAACAAAAGGAGTCGACACACTTCCTACCTTCCTAGACAAGCTTGATCCACAAATGAAAGACATTTACACTGTTGCTGGACAAAATGCAGAGCTATTAGATTGGATTCCATGTTACTGCGGTTGCGGTGAAAGTGTGGGACATAAAAATAATAAAAACTGCTTTATTCATGAAATGAAAAAGAATGGTGAAGTTGTTTGGGATTCCCATGCAACGACTTGCGTCAATTGCCTAGAAATCGCAGTTGAATCTGCTTCGATGAAACAAAAAGGAAAATCAACGCTTGAAATTCGTAACTATATCGATAATAAATACAAAGAAGGCTATGGCAAGCCAACACCTACGCCAATGCCAAAAGCTTAAAAACGAGGAAGCACCTCGTTTTTTTTTTCATTCACTTTTTTTCTTAACAAATTCTTTCAAGTGTATTTCTCCTTACTTGTCACACACTATATATAACTCCTCAGTAAGGAGGGTACACAGTGCAAACATATAACGACTATGATAAAGCTCTCTATTACACGTATTGCTGTAATTGGGATAAATTACTCGTTCTCATGGTTCAAACGAACGATCAACTATTTTCTAAGCGTATTGAACATTTTTTACACGCTTATCAATACAGTAAAGAACTACCAGAAGTTGATAAACAATTGCAGCTCCTATTTCAATATATTGACCACGCATCCCAAAAGTCACATATAGAAGAAGTAGAGCAAATTCAAATGTAAAATATAGCGCTATTCTCTTCTGGAGAATAGCGCTTTTTTAAAATGTTTATATCAATAAAAGTTTCCCCTTATAAAACTTTTATTGATAAACATATTTTTTCTTTCTTTTCTGTGCCACTTCATACTATAATTTAGTATGTAACTATTATAAGTGAGGTATAAAATATGGGACGAGAAAAAAAGCAAGAATATGCTTTACTTACCGCTTGGGGAGCTTCTTTTATCGCTACACTAGGAAGTTTATACTTTTCCGAAATCATGAAATTTGAGCCTTGTGTCCTTTGTTGGTATCAACGTATTTTTATGTATCCATTCGTTTTATGGCTCGGTATCGCTGTAGTAAAAAAAGACTATCGCATCGCAAGTTATTCTTTACCAATTGCAAGTATTGGTGCTTGTATTTCTTTATATCACTATGCGATTCAAAAAATCGCAGCATTTTCAGCTGCTGGGGCAGCTTGCGGTCGTGTACCATGTACGGGAGAATACATAAACTGGTTCGGCTTTGTGACAATCCCGTTTTTAGCACTTATCGGCTTTATTACAATCGCGGTTTGTAGCTTTATTGTCATCAAAAACAAATAAGGAGATGAAAGAATGAAAAAAATGCTTATATTTGGCGGTATTATTATCGTCTTATTTGCGGCAATCTTTGCTGTAACACAAATGGAAAAGAAAAACGCATCGACAGATGAAAAAGATTACTACTCAAATAAAATTTCTCTTGAGGATCTCAATAAAAATATAGAAGATAAAAAAGAACAAACGATTTACTTTTATCAAACCTCTTGCGTTCATTGTCAAAAGATCTCTCCTACTGTTGTACCTTTAGCGAAAGATTTAAATGTTGATATGAAAGTAATTGATATTGAAAATTTAAACGAACCTTGGGATAAGTACAATATCCAAGGAACACCGACAATTATTCATTTTAAAGATGGTAAAGAAGTAAGCCGTATTAGCGGAGAACAATCAAAAGAAAAGTTCAAAGAATGGTTTGAACAAACGAAGAAATAACGAGAAAAGGAAACTCCTTCTACACATGAAATGGGCGTAAAATCCCACACTAATGTATAAGGAGGGGGTTTTATGCCAGAAGTGAAATGCTCTGTTTCCAATTGCTCATTTTGGGGACAAGGTAACTTTTGTCAAGCAAATGCAATCGTTGTTCAACCAGATGCACAAGAAGCTGGTTCGAATGCAAATGATTCGTATACAGGCGCGGTTTTTACAAACGAGACGCTAGAAAGCTCTGTAACAACGAGTGTAGAAACTTGTTGTCATACATTTAAGCCAAAATATTAAACATAAAAAGCATACGATTACTCGTATGCTTTTTTTTACATCCCTCTCCAAAAATCATGCATGATAAAAAAGTACAAAATAACGAGAACAGCTGTACCGCATAGGGTAATGCGCCGATATATACTCTTCTCCCCTTCCCTTGCCTTAACAAACGCCCAAATGAATCCGAAGAATAATATTAAATCAACATATGGAACATAAAAAGAAAAGACGAGAAACGCATACAAATACACGATAAATAAACAGGTCGTTACTAAGAAAACTTTAAATGCAAATTCACTTTTCATAATATAACCGCCCCCTATCTGTACTGTATTATATTCCGCAAAATACAATAGTTGCAGTTAAACTCGAAGTAGAAATAAGCTACCGTCTATAATACGGTAGCCATTACGGAACATTATATTTCCGTTTATATATATTACTTAAAGTCGAAGAAGGAATTTGCTCATAACGAATTTTTTCTCCTGTTTCATCCACAATATACAAATTGTTTCCTATATAATATATTCCATCTTTTCGTTTTGAGTACACTGCATATCTTTCGTTTGGCAATACCGTTTTCACTTTTGTTAACTGCCCATTTGGTTCTTGCCAATATATATCGGCACGGTCTACTAACGTAAGTATGCCAATTTGTTCTTCTTCTATTTTACGACCACTCCAACTCACAACACGATAACCAAGCTTATTCGCTTCATATTCGGGGCTCGTATGAAAACGAGAAATGATTACTTTTGTCTGCAATTGTACTCGGTCATATAGCCACTGTATATCTCTGTCGTGCATACGGATACAACCATTTGATTCCTTACTTCCAATTGTCCATTCCCGATTTGTCCCGTGAATCGCATACTCTTTTTTATCTAATCCGAGCCACCTTGTACCGAGAGGATTGTTCGGTGCACCACCAGGTATTTTCTTTCGATGATATTCTTTATTTTTATATTTAGTTATAATACAAAAATTACCTTCAGGCGTTGGGGTACTATCCCTTCCAGTCGTTATTGGAAATGTTTTCATATAGTTTCCCTCTTCAAAAAAAGATAGCTGATTCGTCGTAAGGTTCACTAATATTAAATGATCTGTATCAGCAAAAGCACTAACCGGTAGGATGAAAAGTAATAGGATGACGAAACATAACTTTTTCATCTATATCCCCCCTAGCGCTCACTATAATAAGTGGAATTAACTTTACTTTGCTCTTATAAATGAAAACTATCCATTTACAATAACGCCCCCGTTTACATGTATCATTTGCCCGGTAACATAGGATGAATCGCCAGACGCTAAGTATACGTATGCTGGCGCTAGTTCATATGGTTGACCAGGTCGTTGCATCGGAACATTGCTTCCAAACTGTGAGACTTTCTTCTCATCGAAGCTAGATGGAATAAGCGGTGTCCAAATCGGCCCAGGAGCAACACCATTTACACGAATCCCTTTTTGCACTAACGATTGAGAAAGTGATCTTGTAAAAGCTACGATTGCCCCTTTCGTTGCGGAATAATCAATTAAAGTTTCATTTCCTTCATACGCAACGATAGATGCCGTGTTTATAATGACATCCCCTTGCTTTAAATGAGAAAGTGCTGCTTTCGCAACGTGAAAATAAGAAAAAATATTAATACGAAAAGTCTTTTCTAGCTGTTCTGCTGTAATATACTCTAGTCCTTGCTGCGGATATTGCTGCGCGACATTATTTACTAAAACATGTAAACTACCTAGCTGCCGAACGGTCTCTTGTACAATATCTTTACAATGCTGTTCATTGCTTAAATCACCCGGTAACAATACACACTTTACACCTTCTTGTTCTACACGTTGCTTCGTCTCATTTGCGTCTCCCTCCTCATCTAAATACGCAATCGCAATATTTGCTCCCTCTTTCGCAAAAGCGATGGAAACAGCTCGTCCAATTCCACTATCTCCGCCTGTAATTAGTACATTCTTTCCTTTTAACTTTTCGCTACCTTTATAATTTGGATCTTCAAACTGTGGTAGAGGATTCATTAATGATTCAATACCAGGCTGTTTATTTTGATGTTGCGCTGGCATTGTTACAAAGTTTTTTTGCTGCGGCATAGCTTCTTTCAACTCCTTCTTCTTATAATGTGCATAATAAAAACTGAAATTCACACATCGTTTTACGATTAATATTCGAATTTAAGACACAAAATATGAATTATTGTAAACTTTTTAAGCAAAACTATTGCAAAATAGTTAAAAAACGAATATTATATATAACTGTTGTGAAAATTATTCGTAAACAGAAAGGATGTTTATATGTTTAACCTTTCAAAACATAAAACTTCTATTAAAACTGAAATTATGGCAGGTATTATTACCTTCTTAACAATGGCATATATCATTGTGGTAAACCCTGTTATCCTTGGGGATGCAGGTGTTCCATTTGAACAAGCATTTACAGCAACCATTATCGCTGCTGTTGTCGGAACATTATTTATGGCGATTTTTACAAACTTACCAATCGCAATTGCACCAGGTATGGGATTAAATGCTTACTTCTCTTACTCTGTTGTAAAAGCTCATGAAGGCATGACTTTCGCAATTGCATTCTCTGCTGTATTCGTAGCAGGTATGATTTTAATTTTGTTATCATTCACATCTTTCCGTACAAAATTAATGGAAGCAATTCCTGAAAACTTAAAACATGCAATTACTGCTGGTATCGGTCTTTTCATTGCCTTTATCGGTTTGCGTTTAACAGGTATCGTTACAAAAAATGAAGCAAACTTAGTTGGACTTGGTGACCTTCACTCTGCTCCAGTACTACTAGCATTAGCTGGACTTGGAATTACAATTGTCCTTATGTCTTTAAATGTAAATGGTGCACTATTTATCGGAATGCTATTAACTGGTATTATCGCTTTCTTCACAGGACAATTAACATTCTCAAACGGTGTTACATCGATGCCTGGATTACCAGAAGGAATTATCGTTTCAAATCCAATTACTGCTGTATCTGATGTAATTAACTACGGATTGTACGGCGTTGTATTTTCATTCTTCCTTGTTACATTATTCGATACAACAGGTACATTACTTGGCGTTGCTCAACAAGGTGGATTTATGAAAGACGGAAAGCTTCCAAAAGCTGGACGAGCTCTTCTATCTGACTCATTCTCAGCAACAATCGGTTCTATGTTCGGAACAACACCATCAACAGCTTACATTGAATCATCTGCTGGTGTTGCAGCTGGTGGTCGTACTGGTTTAACAACA
This sequence comes from Bacillus sp. 5w2, assembly GCF_054353775.1. NCBI lineage: Bacteria > Bacillati > Bacillota > Bacilli > Caryophanales > Bacillaceae > Bacillus > Bacillus sp. 5w2. The sequence continues at coordinate 78,784 of NZ_JBTIWT010000018.1, forward strand.
GTTACAGTAGCTGTTCTATTCGCACTAACAGCATTCTTCGGACCATTAGTAAGTGCCGTTTCTGGTGTATCAGCTATTACTGCACCATCATTAATTATCGTTGGTAGTCTTATGATGGGTTCAGTTCGCCACATCGATTGGGACGCATTTGATGAAGCATTCCCAGCATTCTTAGTAATCTTAAGCATGCCACTTACATCAAGTATCGCAACAGGTATCGCACTTGGATTTATTTCATACCCACTTATGAAAGTGGCAAAAGGTAAATTCCGTTCTGTTCACCCACTTGTATACGTATTTGGAATTTTGTTTGCTTATCAATTGATTTTCTTACCACATTAAAATCCCTCATAAAGAGGGATTTTTTATTTATAAAAAAGTAGAGCATCTAATTTCGATACTCTACTTTCCTTTTACAACAATCAAACGAATTACTTTTAACACTTCTCATTCACCTGTAATTCTTTACTATACTCTGGAATGAAAACTGATGAAATAACCATTACCATCCCTACACTACAACCAATAAGCTGATCCAGTAGCAGTTCATCATGAATGAACCAGCGCAGTAAAAATAAGCTACCAAAAATAAACATCATAGTAAACCCAGTATGTCTAAGCCCTTTATATACATTTTCTATATATATGTATCACCTCTCCACATACTTTTATCCATATTACACCACAATATTTCCATCAAGTAGTCGTATCGTGCTCTGGCAGTATGCAGCTACCTTTTGATCGTGTGTTACAACTAGTACCGTTTTCCCTTGTTTATTAATTTCTTTTAAAATGTTCATAATTTTTTCCCCATTTTCTTGATCAAGAGCACCAGTCGGTTCATCAGCAAGTATAATTTTTGTATCTTGTGCTAAAACCCTTGCTATCGCTGTCCTTTGCTGTTCTCCTCCTGATAACTCGTAAGGATATTTGTTAATATGCCTCTCAAGCCCTACCATTTTCAGCATTTCTTTTGATATTTGCATACGTTTCTTATGAGAAAATCTTCTATATACAAGCGGAAGCATTACATTTTCAACAACTGTATAATCATCTAGTAGCGAAAAGTTCTGAAACACAAATCCAACTTCCGTGTTTCTATACTTATGATAGTTTGACTTTAATGTACTCGTATCCATTCCATCTAAAAAATACTTTCCAGCAGAGGGGCTATCGATTAAGCCAATAATGTTAAGGAGAGTAGATTTCCCAGAACCAGAGGGCCCCATAATAGCTATCATTTCGCCTTTTTCTATTGTAAGATTAATATCCTTTAAAGCACTAAATTTATTCTTTCCAAAGCCCTTAGCCACATTTGCAAGCTGAATCATCTATAACACCTCTTTCATATATGTATTTTTTATTTTTAATACATTGAAATAAATGATTGCATATATAATGAAGATCATTACAATTGATAACATACTTATAACAATCAATGATTCTTTAGAGACTTGTAACGTTCCAAAAAAAGATACGGTGCTATTTTCTAACTCTTTTTGAATTTCAATCGCTCCGCTATTCTCCCATTGAAAATATATAATTCCTATACATATAGATAAAATGAATAACAACATATACTCAATAACAAACGGAAGACATAGTTGAAAAGTACTTGCTCCTAATGCTGATTTAATAGAAATATTTTTACGCTCCATATAAAGCGTGGCCATTGATGTTAATAAAATAGATATAAATGAAAAAGATAAGACTATACCGCTTAATAATAAGGGGTATGACATATTATCAATGCCTTGCTTTTCATTTTCTAACAATTTATTCGGATTTGTAACATAATACGAATACCCCTTGCCTTCTGTTACTTTTAATACTTTCTTTTGAAATTCATTTATATCCACTTTTCCATTTGTTTCTATAATTAGCCCATTGTATAAAAGGTCTACACTATAAAACTCTATTTCTTCTGTTCCAATTGGTAAAATAGCCATATCATCTAATAATGTAATACGATTATCCGATATTTCACCGCTTCGAGGATATGTAAATGGTGAATTTTTTTCTAAAAAACCAATTACTTTTAGCTTCATTTTTCCAGATTGTATAACATCACCAATAGATACCTTTTCTTTATAATTAGCCCCTAATATAACAGGTCTAATATCAAATACTGATTTATGAAATTCCGATTCCTCAAAATATCTTCCTTGTGAAATTCGTATATGAAAGTATTTATTAATATCTTTATCAACAATAAGAGTCTTTATCGTTCCATTTTCTTTTTTTAAACTAAGTGAATAGTTGCGGAACAAATAATTTGTTTTACTTGTTATTGGTATCGTATTAGATAACCCTTGAATGAAATGTTTATAATCACTTTTCGCTTTTTCTTCGCTAAACAATGTTATATCTTGCGTCGCATAGAGTTCATAGAAATTTTTATGAGTCGATAAATTATTTGCTACTGTCATCATTTTTCGATATCCCGAAAGATTACTAACAAATTCTATAGCTGAAGAAAATGCAATAATTAAAGAAATTACTATAATCAAACTTGGTAACAGCCGTTTTTTCACAGACCGTATAGAATCAAATATAAAAAACATGACGACCACCTACGTTCTTAAATGTTTTCCAGGATATATATTTATAATGTGCTTGATTGGAATTACAGTAACAAAAATTGTAAGAAAAATTATAAAAACAACATTACATATCAATACATATAGTGTTAACGGCTTTAATAAATATGTCTGAAAATACGTATGAATGGTTCCCGAAAACATTTCTAGCGCCATAAAAACCAACAACATCGCCACTAGAGAAATAAACAAAATTTGAATATATAGTTCACAGTAAATAGATATATTAGAAGCACCTACTGCTTTTTTTAATGAAATCTCTCTTTCTTTTTTATAAATCCAAAATAAAACCGCAGAAATGCCAGAAACAATTGCAACAAGAATGAATTTATAATAATACTTATTCGCTGGATCTATATATGTTACATTTAGTTCTTGAAGATCTCTTTCATTCAGTATTTGAACCTCACCCGAAATTACTTCTTTGCTCTTGCTCATAAATGTTTTTATTTCGTTATGGATAGATGATGTAGGGTTAACAACTGTTAATTGTAATTGTTTACTCGCGATAATACCTTTTTTAGATATAGTCGGTAAGTTTTGAAGTGGAACGTATATGCCTGCTACGCCGACGTCACTGTCTTTTCTCGATATAGTTCCTATTTTTTTATATGTATCATCAAATTCATATAATTCCTCTACATTCGTTTGATCACCAATAACCATATCATTTACATTTTCACGATGAAAATATTGCCCTTCAGAAATATATGGCATCCAATAATAATCATCTTTTAAGTTCACAGCTATGATCTTTGTTGCCCCTGAACTATTTAATATTTTTAAATGCTCTACGTAAATATCACTTTTCACAAAAGTATCTTGTATGAAAGGAATTATCGCTTCCAATTCAGTTGCATTCGCTATCGGAACAGTTAAAATTTGATTTTTTTCTGGGAAACCGATTTGAAAAGCAGATATAAAATTCCGTTTGGACTCTGTTAAAAGCGCAGCTACTGATATAGAAAGAAAAGAAATAAAAAATGCCATAAGAAGAATGACTGAAAATAGTTTGTTGTTTTTTATATTTTTAAAAGCTAAATACATGTCTCTGCTCCTTTTAGATAAGAAGGAGATGATGAACATCCACTCTCCTTATCCAAATATTTATAAAGACAACTATTTAATATTTTTTGTCACTGTAATCGTAAGTTTCCATTACTATCAAAATTACCTTTGCGAATCTCTTCTTGATAGTCATTATGCTCAGAGTATAGTCCTTTTGGACCAAATGCATTATATGCACCATTACTCACAGTAGCATTTAATGCTCTTCCAGATTCATGGGATCCTAATCTATCCGAAGCGCTTTCAATATATGAATTATTTCCATTTGAATTAATAAAAGAAATTGCTACTGAACAACGAGATGCATTTTGATTCGTAGTTGTTTGAGCTCTGTAAGATAGGAGATTACCGCTTTTGTGACCGCTTAGAGTTGGATAGAATGCACTTGTTGAGATTGATGTTGCTAATAATACTAAAGTCGTAATTGAAAAAACTTCTCCTTTCATTAACAATCACCTCATAAATTAAATAGTTTAGTAGCGCTACATCATCATACTATCCTTCAAATAAATTCTCCTCAATAAGAACCCCCTATGTTTTACAAACTCTTTAAACACTTAAACATTCATACATTTTTAAAAAGTAGCGTATAAGTAGCAATACAAAAAAGGCTGTGGATAAATTCTTCTCCACAGCCTAATACTTATTTTTGTAAAAACGCCTGCAAATCTGCAAACTGTCTCTTTGCATCTTCATAGCCTTGCTCATATAGATTTTGTAGTTTTGCTTTATCTTTTTCCATACGATCTACTTGAAGCTGTATTTCTGGACGAATAACAAATAAATTACCAGCTTGCTCTTCTTTTTCAATGTAGTGAAGTGTTTCATTATACACTTCATAACGATTTAGCATCGTGTTCACAAGGTTCGGATATTTTTTATACGCTTTCGCTGCCACCCATCCAAACTTTGATTTTTTCTTCGCATACCCTTGATTTCTTGTTAAAATTACGACTGATTTTTCAAATCCATCTTCCTGTGCTTTACGAACTGGAATTGGATCAGAAATCCCACCATCTAATAACTGCTTACCACGGTAATTTACTACCGGTGCAATGAAAGGTAATGAACTAGATGCTTGTAATAAATTTAGTGCATCATCATTCGTTCCCTCTTTTTCAAAATAAACAGATTGTCCTGTTTCACAATCCGTTGTTCCTACAAGAAAGCGTTCAGGACTATTAAAGTATGTTTCAAAATCAAACGGCACATGCTTTTCTGGAATTTCATGAAAAATGAAATCCATATCAAATAACTGACGCTTTTTCCATAAGTTTTTATACGATAAATATTGTGGGTGTGATGCATAATCAATATTTACTGTTTTATTTCTATTTCGTTGTCTGGAAAGATACGACGCTGCATGACAAGCACCAGCTGATACACCGATTACATATGGAAAATATAAATCTTGTTCCATAAAATATTCTAATATCCCACCCGTATATACACCACGCATACCGCCGCCTTCTAATACTAACCCCGTATTTTCAAGCATGTTATTCTCTCCTCTTTATATATTGACTCTTTAATTATTCACTATGTTAAGTATCTTTTTCTATTATATATGAGTTCTTTTAGAAATTATATTCAAAAGGCTTGAAATAAAGGAATTTTTTCTTCCAATTATATTTCTAAATGATCGGAGACATCCTTTATAAATCTTTGAATAAAATCTTGTTCTTCTTTCGTATATCTATCTAAAAGTAACAGCCACTTTTCTTCAGCTTGTTTATGCAATTTATCATGAGCTTTATATATTTCATTTCCGCTTTCCGTTAAGCGAAAGAAAATTTCTTTTTGATTGTCTAACATTTGCATCTTCTCAACGAATGTCTTTTGGAACAATTTTGTACAAATTTTAGAGATTGCACCCTTCGTCATTCCCATTTCTGTCGTAATTGCCGTTACATTCATCAAACCATTTTTCCCGATACACTCGATCACATGTAACTCAGATAAAGACATACCACTTATACCTGTCTCACGAAGAAATTTCTCATTTTGTCCTTTCAAATGTTCTTCTTTTTTATGCAAAAGTGTACGAATGTCCGAAAGTATTTCCATTTGTTTCGTTGCATAATCCAACCCGTTCGCCCCCTAAGTTTCCAAAGAAACAATTTAACTATATACCATTTTAAAATCATTTTTTCATATTTACAAGTGAGAAAAACATGTTAAAATAAATTTAGTTTCCTAGGAAACTAAATTACAAGGAGGTTACCACAATGAAAAAATCCAAACTAAATTTCATTTTATATATTATCTGTATTAGTGCCTTACTCGGTTCCTTCGCTCAAAATATTTACACGCCTATCTTGCCCGTGATTCAAGCTTCTTTTCACACTTCTCTTTATCTTGTAAATGTAACAGTTTCACTTTTCACATTCGTTCTTGCAATTATGCAGCTCGTATATGGGCCTTTCATTGATACAAAAGGAAGAAAATCTGTCCTTATCCCTAGTTTAATCATTAGTACAATTGGTTCAATCGGATGTGCTTTTTCGGCGAACATTTATTTATTTTTATTTTTTAGAGTTGTTCAAGCTATAGGAATAGCAGCTATACCTGTAGTCGCAGCAACGATTATCGGTGATTTGTTTGAAGGAAAAGAACGAGGGGAAGCAATGAGCCTATACCAAATGTTACTTGCTCTCGCACCTGCGATTGGCCCTCTCATAGGTGGTTACCTCGGTAGCATACATGGACACTTATCCGTATTTCTGTTTTTATCTATACTTGGCTTTCTCTTATTCATTATAAACATTTCACTACTTCCAGAAACAAAACCAACTGTAATTAAGCAACCGCAAGCAAAAAAAAATTACTGGTTTATCTTAAAAAATAAAACTGGATGTTCTATTACTCTTATTGGCTTTATTCAATTTTGTATTTATTTTTGCTTTCTCGTTTTTTTACCGAGTATTTTAACAAATTCATTTCACTTAACTGCAAGTGAAATTGGTCTTGTATTTGTACCGATGTCTCTTTCTATTATGTTAGGAAGTTATTGCTACAAGGTTTTGCAAAAGCACCTTACAACAAAGCAAGCTTTCTTCATTACTAGTTTCTTCAATATTATATGTGTCACTTTATTCTCTTTCACATATAGCATCAATATCCCATTCCTCATTATCGTTACATCTTTGTACGGTTTTAGTATGGGACTTTCTATGCCAACTCACACTACTTTATTAACGGAAGAATTCGTACAAGAACGCGCAACTGCTATCGGTATGTACAACTTCATCCGCTATCTCGGTATGAGCACAGGGCCACTTGTAGGTGGATTTCTTTTATTTAATCAAAATTACTTTTGGATTTTCTTCCTAGGTGCAATTATGTTTCTACTCATAATCTTATATGCGATGAAAATACTATGCTTCCCTGTCACACAAAAAGTAAAATAGAGACCTACAGATGGTCTCTATTTTAAGCTCTTTGATCCGCAACAATATGAATATCAATATACTTCGTTTGTCTCATAATTTCATTTACAATAGAACCTTTTCGTATTTCTTCCCACCTTGTTCTTGCCGATTGTCCGAGTAAAATTTGCGTTACTTGTAGTCTTTTCGCGACTTCAATAATAACATCAGCTGGCTTTCTTCCATTTGCTTCTTCTAATACAAAACTTGCATCAAATTGATTCGTTAGCGATTTCCACTCTTCAATTGTTTGCTTTTTCCCTGCTGAAAGTGAATCTATATTTTCCCGCTCTACGTTTAAGACATACAATTCAGCGTTTAACCGATCAGCCATACGCCAACCTCTCCGTATTAATTTCTCTGCTGTTGAACTGTATTGTACACAAACGAGAATTTTTTCTTTCACCCCAATCGGTTCTATAACTGTTTGGCTAATTTTCTCATCCATATCATCTGCAACTTCACGAAGCGATAATTCCCTTAGTGCTCCTAAATTATTAAGCGTGAAGAAGTTTTGTAAGCTTTGTTGAATTTTTTCTTCCTTATATATCTTTCCATCGATTAATCTCTTCCTTAATACCTCGGGTGTTGCATCAACAAGCTGAATTTCATTTGCTTTTTGCAAAATAAAATCTGGAATACGTTCTCGCACTTTAACATTCGTAATTTGAGCTACAATATCATGAACGCTTTCTAAATGTTGAATATTAAACGCTGATAATACAGATATACCAGCATCTAGCAATTCCTGTACATCCATATAACGTTTCTTATTTTTCGACCCGGGAATATTACTATGCGCAAGTTCATCCACAACAACAATTTGTGGTGCACGTTTTATAATTCCTTCCACATCGAGTTCATAAAATACTTTCCCTTTATAATCAATTTCTTTTAAAGGAACTTTTTCTAAATCAGCAATTGCGTCTTCCGTTTCTTTTCTCCCGTGTGTTTCAATTAAACCAATTACAATATCCATACCATCTTTTTGCATTTCTCTTGCATCAAATAGCATTTTATAACTTTTCCCTACTCCTGGAGCCGCTCCTACATATAGCTTTAACTTTCCTCGATTTTGCTGACGAATATATTCTAAATACTCTTCTGGTGTTCGCCTTTGAAAAGTTGGTTTATAGTCATCCGCATACAAAACACTCACAACCTTTCTTTCAAAACAACGCTACCTCAATCCATTAGATTGAGGTAGCACTGTTACTATTTCATTAGTTTCTGTAATTCTATATTTAACTTTAAGACGTTCACACGATCTTCTCCAAATAAACCAAGTGCCGCACCTTCCGTTTGATCTTTAATCAATTGATCTAGCGTTTCTTTCGGGATTTTCGTTAATTTCGAAATGCGCTCTACCTGTACGGAAGCTGCCTTCGGACTAATGTCAGGATCAAGCCCTGAACCTGAATTTGTCACTAAATCGATCGGCACTTCTGTAACTGGAACCGCCCGGTTTTGTTTCTTCCAGTCTTCCATACTTTTCTCTACTCGTTTCTCTAAATCTGGATTAGACGGTGCATAGTTATTTGAACCAGATGCTTCTGCTTTATATTCAATACTAGAGACACGCCCATGAAAATAACGTGGATCTGTGAAATTTTGGCCAATTAACTTAGAACCAATCACTTCATTTTTATCATTATATATTAGACTTCCATCCGCATTCTCCTTCATTACTGCTTGTGCAATACCAGTAACAATAAGCGGATATACAAGTCCGCACAACACTAAAAATGTAAAAGTAATACGGACAATCGGTGATAGTATACTTTGTTTCTTCGCCATCTTTTTCCCCTCTTCCTTATATAAACAAGCCGACAATTATATCGATTACTTTAATTCCAATGAATGGTACAATAACTCCGCCAAGCCCATAAATAAATAGGTTTCGGCCAAGTAGTGCATTCGAACTCATCGGTTTATATGCAATACCTTTCATCGCTAACGGAATGAGTAACGGAATAATAACAGCATTAAATATTAGTGCTGATAAAATCGCTGACAGTGGTGATGTTAGTTTCATAATGTTTAATGCTTCCATTTGCGGAATCGCAAGTGTAAACATCGCTGGAATGATTGCAAAATATTTTGCGATATCATTCGCAATACTAAACGTCGTTAACGCACCACGCGTCATTAACAATTGCTTACCGATTCCTACAACCTCAATAATTTTTGTCGGGTTCGAATCTAAATCAATCATATTCGCTGCTTCTTTCGCAGCTGTCGTACCACTATTCATTGCTAATCCAACGTCAGCCTGCGCTAGTGCCGGCGCATCATTTGTACCATCACCTGTCATCGCTACAAGTTTCCCTTTATCTTGCTCTGCTTTAATAACCGCAATTTTATCTTCTGGTTTACACTCAGCAACGAATTCATCTACCCCTGCTTCTTTTGCAATTGTCGCTGCTGTTAATGGGTTATCGCCTGTACACATAACTGTTTTAATCCCCATTTGACGCAATTGTTCAAAACGCTCACGCATACCAGGTTTTACTGTATCCTTTAAATAAATTAAACCGTAAATACGATTATCCACTGCAACTACAAGTGGTGTCCCGCCCTCTTTTGAAATGAAATCTGCTTTTTGATTTACATCTTTCGGAATCGTTCCACCTTGTGACTGAACCCATTCAATAACGCTACCTACAGCACCTTTCCTCACTTTCGTTCCGTCCTGTAAATCAACACCACTCATTCTCGTTTCTGCTTTAAATGGAACAAATTCACCTTGTTCTGCAAGTTCTCGATTATATGATATAGACTTCGTTTTTACATATTCTATAACTGATCGACCTTCTGGTGTTTCATCTAAAACTGAACTAATTGCAGCCCATTTCCCTACTTGCTCAATCGTTTCATTTCCTACAGGAAGTAATGTATGTGCCATTCGGTTCCCGAAAGTAATCGTACCTGTTTTATCTAAAATAATTGTATTAATATCACCTGCAGCTTCTACTGCTTTACCCGACATCGCTAACACATTGAACTTTGTCACCCGGTCCATCCCAGCAATACCAATCGCTGATAACAACCCACCAATTGTCGTTGGAATTAAACAAACTAACAATGCGACAAGTACAGCTGTATCAATTTGAAACCCTAAATAGTTTGTAAAGATCGGCAACGTCACAACAACGATTAAGAAAATAAGAGTTAAGCTCGTTAATACTGTATTTAAAGCAATTTCATTCGGCGTTTTTTGACGAGCAGCGCCTTCTACTAACGAAATCATTTTATCAATAAATGATTCACCAGGATTACTCGTAATGACAATTGTAATCTCATCACTGACGACCATCGTTCCACCTGTTACGGAACAAAAATCACCGCCCGCTTCTTTTATTACAGGAGCTGATTCACCTGTAATCGCAGATTCATCTACAGAAGCTAATCCTTTCATTACTTCACCATCACTTGGGATCATCTCACCTTGCTTTACAATAACAACGTCACCTTTTCTCAAATCAGTTGCTGAAACTTGAACAATCTCTCCATTTTCTTTCACCACATTTGCAAACACATCTTTCTTCGACTGTTTTAAAGAATCGGCTTGCGCTTTGCCCCGCCCTTCTGCTAACGCCTCTGCAAAGTTAGCAAATAAAACTGTAAATAAGAGAATGAGAGAAACTGTTATATTAAACCATCCTGGTACACTACTAGCACTACTTGGAAGAAACGATAAAATGAACGTAATGATAAATCCAATTTCCACAACGAACATAATCGGATTCTTTATCATGACTTTCGGATTCAATTTCGCAAAGGATTGTTTCATCGCATGTGTTACGATATCACGATCCATCGTTTTCGCTTGTCTAACCTCATCTTCTATAGCATGTATTTGTGACTGATTTACTTGTTTTTCTTTTACTACTACCGGTCTCATCATTTACCCTCCATTACTTCAATGTAAGAAATTCTGCAATTGGGCCAAGTACTAACATCGGGAAGAATGTTAACGCACCGACAATTACAATCGTTCCGATGAAGATGCCACCAAATAAACCATTATCTGTACGGAACGTTCCGACTGTTTCTGGTACTACCGTCTTCTCTTTCAACGAAGCTGCCACAGCTAACATCGTAATTAAACTGAAATAGCGTCCTAAAAACATAACTAAACCAGTTGTAATATTCCAAAACGGTGTATTATCTGCTAAACCTTCAAATCCAGATCCGTTATTCGCAGCTGACGATGTGTATTCATATACAACTTGCGTTAAACCGTGGAAACCGGAATGTGAGATAGCATCTGTTCCTAAACTTGTTGAAAGAGCTAATGCTGAAAATCCTAAAATAAGCAATGGATGGAATAAAATCGTTACCGCAATTAATTTCATTTCCTTACCTTCAATTTTCTTACCTAAAAACTCCGGTGTCCGTCCAACCATTAAACCAGATATAAATACTGCAATAACGGCATACATAATAATGTTTACAAAACCTGCTCCAACACCGCCATATACTGTGTTTAACATCATATTTACGAGTGGAACTAGACCGCCAATTGGTGTTAATGTATCATGCATCGTATTAACAGCCCCTGTTTCAGCAGCTGTCGTTACTGTTGCGTATAGTGAAGAAAATACAGTTCCGAATCGTACTTCTTTTCCTTCTGTACTTCCTTGTACATGTTCGATACCCATTCCATTTAACGCTGGATTTCCATGTAATTCCGATGTCGTAATCGTTATAAATCCAAGTAAAAACACCATAAATAGTGATACGAAAAGGATACGACCTTGTTTTTTATTCCCTATCATTCGTCCGTACGTAAATGGAAGTGCTGTTGGCAATAGCATCATAAGCATCATTTGCAAAATATTACTCATTTGTCCTGGATTTTCAAAAGGATGTGTAGAGTTTGCTCCGAAAAATCCACCGCCGTTATTCCCAAGTTCCTTAATGGAAACAAATGATGCAACTGGCCCGCGTAATATACTTTGCTTTGCCCCATCAATCGTTTGTGCCGTAACTGCACCGTCTAACGTTTGTGGTACACCGAGTGTGACAAAGACTAGCGCCGCAATAAATGCGATAGGAAGAAATACTCTCATTAGTGCTCTCGTAAAATCAACGAAAAAGTTACCGAGTTCTTTTCCAGCGAGCCCTCTTATAAATGCCATAACGAGTGCTAACGTCGTTGCCGGTGCTGCAAACATTAAAAATGTAATTCCGATTAATTGTGATAAATAAGATAAACCATTTTCACCGCTATAATGCTGTAAGTTTGTATCAGCCATAAAACTAATTGCTGTATTAAAGGCAAGCGTAGGCTCCATTCCTTCAATGTGTGCTGGATTTAATGGCAATACTCCTTGTAGTCTAAAAATGAAATATACGACAACAATCATAAATCCATTTAATAAAACTAATGACAATGCGTACTGTTTCCACGTTTGATTGTATTCTTTTACACCCGTAATTTTAAAAATAAGTTTTTCAAAAGGCCCGAATACTTTATCTAGCTTTTGACTACCTTGAAAGGCTTTCTCTAAATATATCCCCATTGGCTTTGCCACAAGAATAAACAACAGCATGGTAATAACAACTGCGACCCAAATCATAATGAATGATTCCCCCTAATTAAAACTTCTCTGGATTTAATAATGCATACACTAAGTACACCGTAATTGCTGCAACAATAACCGATAAGGCAATCATCATGATTGCTTCCCTTCTTTCACAACTTTATCTGACCAACTTGCAAGACTTGCCATCGATGCGACTAACACAACAAAAATCCCGATCATTACAACATCTAACATAACTACCCCTCACTTTTGTTAAAATTTACCATTAAGTTATCAAAAAAAGAACACTAAGCTCTACTTAGTGTTCGAAATGAACAACACAAAGTAAACCTCCTCTCTAAACGCTTACGAGGTTAGCTGTCGGATTCGGGCCTAAAGAGTAGCCCTACTTTCAAAACTGAAAGATTCACCCCAAGTGACGATGCACAAAATTGGTTCCCCCGCTCCATTTCTGGAACTCAGCGATTTTAGGTTTTTTTGGAAATTTTATGAATGATTTATGAGAGTAAATATACTCCTCTATATTTCACTTGTAAAGAGGCAAATTACTGAAAATAAGAAAATATCCGTCTATTTAAACGCTTACATTGAGTATTATTAATATTCTTTCATCTGTTTTCTCGTCTTTTCTTTCTTTTTCACATAAATGATCTTTTAAATACGAAATAAAAAGAGCGAATGACATGAAGTGCATAGCTTGTTGCACTTAGCATTCGCTCTTTTTTATTCACTATTTATTCTCCTCGTAAAAAAGCACGTAAATTTCTCCCGCGAATATAAACTTGTGACAATTCTGCATGTAGTTGCTCATATTCGATAACATCTGTTTTTAAATATAAAGCGTCTTTCGATGGCAATATAATATAGGGCCTTGGAAAAATAGGATCAAGCATCACCAATTCTTGAACTCGCTCTACCGATACCGCCCAACGATTCGCTATATCTCCTAATAACAACACCTTCATCTTCTTCTCCCCCGCCCTATTCAAAAAATAAAAAAGAAATATTATCACAATTTGTAAACACGACAAATGTAGCTCCAATTGTTTCATAGAGCCTCGCTGGATATCGTTTATTCCTTGTAACAACAGTAATAGGTGCTTGAAAAGAAAAGCGAATGTGTTCTGTAAAGAAACTAATAATTGGAAGCTCATCCCCTAGTAAAATCACCTTCTTAATACACTCACAAATACTAGTAAAATCCTGCTCCCTACTACAACTATACGTCCAATCAAACCCACAATTCCTCACTTCAGCCGCTATCTCTTCATTTGCTGTAAAAATAATTAACTCATGTTGAAATGCTACTAAATCTATTAAACTATTTACCTTGCTTTCTTCTCCAACACAAATAAGTGTTAGTTCCATGTACCTCATCCTCCTTAGCATAAAAGAACTCAAACATAGATTGATATTCCCCTATACTAATCAGATCGATGAAGTGATGTATCCATCATGGCACCGTCCTCTCTCAAGACGCTTACGAAGTTAGCTGTCGGATTCGGGCTTTGAGAGTAGCCCTACTTTCAAAATTGAAAGATTCACCCCTAGTGACACTGCACAAATTGGTTCCTCCGCTCCATACAATCGGACTCAGCGTTTACAAAAAAATATATTCTGGCTGATATATTACTCCTGTATTTGGAAAAAGTAAACAGAAAAAAAGCCAGTTATAAAACTGACTTTTTACTTACCTAAGCACGCGTTTTATTCAATTTATATGCAAAATGATTCGTCGGTCCATGACCACTACCAATATTCAATGGCTCTTCAATTGCTATACTAATAAATCGTTTTGCTTCTTGAACTGCCTCTTCAATCGAGTAGCCTTTCGCAAGTCCTGCTGTAACCGCTGAAGCAAATGTGCACCCGCTTCCGTGCGTTTGCTTTGAAGGAATCCGTTCGCTTCTAAATTCGATAAACTCTTCTCCATCAAAGAGTAAGTCAATTACTTCATTACCTTGATATTCTGCATGTCCACCCTTCATAAGCACATATTTCGCACCTAATTCATGCAGTACTTTCGCAGCTTCCTTACTATCTTCAACATCATGAATCTCCATCCCAGTTAACACTTCTGCCTCAGGAACATTCGGTGTTACAACCGTTGCTACTGGTAATAAATATTCTTTTAATGCTTGTACTGCTTCTTGTTGTAATAATGATGCACCACCCTTAGCAATCATAACAGGGTCTAGTACAATATTATTCCAGCCAAACTTCTTTATATGTTCTGCTACAATTTGAATAATTTCACTGCTAAATAACATTCCTAGTTTCACAGCATCTGGTGTTAAATCCGTACCAATTGAATTCAGCTGTTCGATAATCCCTTCTAATGGAACTGGATATACCCCTTGAACGCCAAGCGTGTTTTGAGCAGTAATTGCCGTAATTGCCGTCATTCCGTACACACCAAGCTCTTGGAATGTTTTTAAATCTGCTTGAATGCCGGCACCGCCTCCGCTATCAGATCCGGCAATTGTTAGAGCTTTATTTATTTTCATCCCACTCATCCTTTTCTATCCAAAATAACGATGATAAATTGTTTTTGCTTCGCTTATATCTTTCGTTCCATGTACAAGTACACGACCATCTTTAAAAGCAACTAATCTCTTTTCTTCCACAGAAAATGATAATAAATATGGATTTACATTTAAATCATTCACACGATCATTCAGCAGCTCTTTGTATCGTTCAAAATCCATTTCCTCTTTATGAGGTGGTCTAATTTGAACTGTATTTCTCCCGCATAAAACTGCTGTTTTCGATGTGTTTTCTTTATTTAAATACGGATATAATGCATTCTCTCCGCACGAAGGACAATTGTGTTTACGAAGCTTTTGCATATTCATACATGAATATTCATTCTTCCATACATCAAACGATACAAGTCCATCTCGAAGTGATTCGGAATCTTCCACTAACAGTTTAAGAGCTTCCGTTACTTGATGAGAAACGACGAGAGCTACAGCAGGTGATATAATGCCCGCTGTATCACATGTCGCCCCGCCAAGCGGAATTGATTGTAATAAACATGATAAACATGGCGTTTTACTAGGAAGAATTGTGTAAGAAAGACCGTAACTCCCTACACATGCTCCGTAAATCCATGGAATAGAATATTTTTGTGCTATATCATTTACAATGAAACGCGTTTCGAAATTATCAGTTGCATCAATGATTACATCAACGTTGGTAACAAGCTCTTCTAATTCCTCAGCTGTTACATCTTGAACGAGAGCTTCTACTCTTACTTCACTATTAATCTCTTCTAGACGCTTCTTTGCTGCTACAGCCTTCGGAAGATTATTTTCTACATCACTCTCTGCGTACAATTGCTGCCTTTGTAAATTACTCCAATCGACATAATCCCGGTCTACAATCGTTACTGTACCAACACCTGCTCTTACGAACATCTCTGCATTTGCACTACCTAATGCACCTGCGCCGATAATAAGCACATGCTTTTCTCTTATCTTTTGCTGGCCTTCTTCCCCAATCGGAGAAAATAATTCTTGGCGAGAATATCGATTATTCAACTACGCTCATTCCTTCTAAAGGACTACTTGCTGTTGCACAACGTTTACGTGCAATACGACCTGCTTCAAATCCTAAACGTCCTGCCTCAATACTTAATTTCATTGCAGATGCCATTTTAATAGGATCTTTTGCTCCTGAAACAGCCGTATTTAATAACACACCATCCGCTCCCAATTCCATCGCGAATGCCGCATCAGCTGGGCTACCGATACCAGCGTCAACGATAACTGGTACTGTCGCTTGTTCAATAATAAAGCTTAAATTTAACGGATTTACAATACCAAGCCCTGAACCGATTGGTGATGCTCCTGGCATAATTGCATGCACGCCTAGTTCTTGTAACTTACGTGCTAATACAACGTCATCAGATGTGTACGGAAGTACGATAAATCCTTCTTCTAGTAACATTTCAGATGCCTTTAACGTCTCTACCGGATCAGGTAATAACGTTCTATCATCACCAATAACTTCAACTTTGATCATGTCGCAAAGCCCTGAAGCTTTTGCTAATTTTGCAATACGAACAGCCTCTTCAGCATTTTTTGCTCCAGCTGTATTCGGTAATAACGTATATTTTTTTACATCAAGTTTCTCTAATAAATTAGGCTGCTGTGCATCGAATATATCCATACGACGTACTGCGAACGTTAAAACCTCAGCCTCAGATACATCAATTGCCTTTTGCTGCACATCAAAATCAGGGAATTTTCCTGTTCCTAATAAAAGTCTAGAATGAAATGAAAATGGTCCAATGTTTAACATAATCAACCGCCTCCTACGAAAGTTACAATCTCAATTTGGTCTCCATCAAAAACAGATGTATCTGTATGATCATCTTTTTGTAAAATATCTTTATTACGCTCTACTACAACAATTCTGTTATCTAACTCTAAATGTGTAAGTAACTCAGCTACTGTTTTTACACTCTCTGGCACTTCAATTTGATTACCATTAATTTTTAAATTCAAACTTCCATCTCCTTTCTAAACTGTTTTAGAAAGCAATGAATCTAGCAAGTGATTTTCCTGCTTTCCTTCTATTAAATCAGCCATATACTGACCAGAAACAGGACTTAATAAAATACCGTTTCGATAATGCCCCGTACAAGCATATAAACCTTTTATTTCTTCATGCTCTCCCATATAAGGAGCTTCGTGATTTGATTGTGGCCTTAATCCTGCCCATGTGCTTTCCCACTCTGCTTCTTTTAAAGCCGGCAATATTGTATAAGCACGCTCTAATATAGAAGTAATACTTTCTGGTTGCACAGTTTTATTAAACGTATGAGGCTTCATCGTTGCTCCAATTACGTAACGTCCACCGCGCTTTGGTGCAATGTAAAATCTTTCTTGGAAAATAGGTGCCTTTAAAAGTGGTTTTCTACTTCTTACCGCTACTACTTCTCCTTTAACTGGATATGTACCCCATTCTCGGTGAAAATGCGCTAGTAGCTTCGTGCTCCATGAACCACCCGCAATCACAACTTTTTCGCATGTGATAATACCTTCGCTCGTCATAATTCCAGTCACTTTATTATTTTCAATACGAATATCAAACACTTCTGTCTGTTCATATATATCAGCACCCGAAAATGATGCGGAATGTGCGAAGGCTTTCGTAAGCTCTGGTGCAATAACATGACCATCTTTTGGATAATATACAGCACCTATAATTGACTCAGATAGAAATGGCTCTTTCTCTCGTAAACGATCTCCTGTTAGAAAATAAGAATCTTCACCTGTTTTCTGCTGCCAATCCATAATGTGAAGAATTCTTTCCTTCTCATCTTCATTTTGGGCAATACGATAAATGCCTTTTTCTTCATACCCAATATCGATGCCTGTTTTTTCACGTAAAACTTCTGCAAGTTGTGGAAATATAGCACGGCTTTCTCTAGCAAGTTCAAATAGTGGGTCATATGCATCCCATTCTGCCTGAACCCCAAGTAAACCAGCAGCCGCTTTCGAGGCTTCAGATGCAATTCTTTTCTTCTCTACAATCGCTACTTTATGCCCTCGTTCTGCTAGAAAATGTGCAACTGAACTACCAATTACACCTCCGCCAATTATCGCTACATCATACTTCTTACACATGTTTTTCCGCCCACTTTCTTATTGATTCCTTATAAGATTTCGCTTTGCTATACGGGTTACTACTGCTTATAATCCCAGACATAACAGCAATACCACTGACACCTTTAGTAAGAACATCCCCTGTGTTTTCCGTGGTGATTCCTCCAATTGCTGTAATCGGTATGGATAAACACTTTGCAATGTCTGAAACTTCTTCAAGCCCTCTCGCTGGCACACCTTTTTTACAATCTGTCGGAAATACATGACCATAGACGAGTGAATCCGCTCCATTCTTAAATGCATCGATCGCCTCTTCTAAAGAATGCACAGAATAACCGACATGCAAATAAGAAAACTTTTCTTTCACTGACCTTACATCTGCGCTTCGATATCCTAGCTGCACGCGCGGAATGTTTAATAAAATAGCAATATCAATTCGATCATTTATTACTATCTTCGATGCCGGAAAGCCTTTCTTCAAAAGACCTTCCACACCTTCATACAATTCCTTCGTACTTTTCTCACGCTCACGAATATGCAAATAATCAATCTCACTCTCAATTTGCATTGCTACATTCACTAGCTCTTCGAATGACATGTGACCATTTGAGATTACATGAAGCTCATTTTTCATATTCATTCGCCTACTTTAAAATGTTTTCGAATAATTCCTCAGCCGGAACGATTTCTTTCGTCATTCCTTTATCTTTCAGCCATTTATTTTGTTTCTCCCATGACTCTTTTGAATCTGATAAGAATGGCTCATCTTTCGTTTCCATCTTCTCTAATAAAATTTTCATACTTTCTTTTTCAACTTCTGGTACAAGCGGGAAGTTTTCTTTTTCTTGATGATTTAATAAAATATTTAATGCTTCATCCGGATTTTTCTTCATGAAATCATAGCCTTTTTTCGTACCACGTAAGAAGGCTTGCAACGCTTCTTTATCTTTTTTCAACGTTTTATCACCTGTTACAAATACAAGCTCATGATAGTTTGGTACACCGTAATCAGCTGGATTAAAGTATGCTGGTTCATGACCTTCATGGCGCATAACAGGTACTTCATGGTTAATGTATGCCCCTGTTACCGCATCCACTTTTTTCGTAATTAGTGCCGGTACTAAATCAAAGCCAACATCGACTACTTTCACTGTATCTGGATTACCACCAGCTTCTTTTACCATCGTTTTTAAATACATCTCACTTAAAGGTGTTCCAGAATATCCAACTGTTTTCCCCTCTAAATCTTTTGGCGATTGAATGCCTGCTGATTTCAGCGATACAACATGATTTAATGGCGAACGTACGACAGCTCCAATTGATTTCACTGGAATTTGTTCATTTGCTTTTGCCATGACAACATCTGGCTGATAATATAAGCCAACCGTTACCTTTCCTGCAGCTGCTAAAGTTAATGGATCAGTCGGATTAGAAGGGAATTTAATATTCACCTTTACTCCTTCTTCTTTAAAGTAGCCTTTTTCAATCGCCGCATAAATAAAGCTATGTACCGCATTTGGGTACCAATCAAGCATGACCGTTATTTCTTTTTCTTTTTTATTCTTATCTGATGCCGAATTACTAGAACATCCAGCGATCATTGCAACTAATAATGTAAACACAAAGATGCGTTTTAAAAATTTCATGAATACTTCCTCCAACTAATAAATTTCTTTTCTAAAATCGAAATAAGGACAACAAAGAAAATAGCTAATAATGATAACAATACAATGGGGGCAAATACACCCGCTCCGTCTAATTGCGTCATCATTCTTTTACTGAAATATCCTAGCCCAGCTTGTGCACCGAGCCATTCACCAATTGCCGCCCCAATCACACTAAGCGGAACTGCAATTTTTAAAGCTGAGAAAAAATAAGGAAGAGCAGATGGTAACTTTAATTTAAGAAAAATATCTTTTTTCGTTGCTCCATACGTAACTAAGAGCTCCTCCCATTCTTTTTTTGTACTACGTAGTCCATCATACGTATTGACCGCAATTGGGAAAAACGTAATTAAAACCGTGACAACAACCTTACTCCAGATCGTATATCCAAACCATAAAACGAAGAGCGGAGCAAGCGCTGTAATCGGAATCGTTTGTGAGGCAACTAATAATGGATAAAATGCTCTCTCCATCCAATTACTCGCATTCATTAATATTGCTAGCCCTACCC
Organism: Bacillus sp. 5w2; assembly: GCF_054353775.1. Taxonomy (NCBI): domain Bacteria; kingdom Bacillati; phylum Bacillota; class Bacilli; order Caryophanales; family Bacillaceae; genus Bacillus; species Bacillus sp. 5w2. The sequence continues at coordinate 99,222 of NZ_JBTIWT010000018.1, forward strand.
CAAGTACGATAGAAATAGCTACCCCTATTAAAACGACGTATAATGTTGCCGGCAAATGAACTGTAAATAATATATCTTTTAGTTGCCATATCTTCATTACAATTGCAGACGGTGACGGTAAAATGTACATCTCATCTACAATTCTTGCGCCTATTTCCCACATGACAAGTAAAACACTAGAAAGTGTAAGGGCAGGTAATAGTTCCTTCAACCGGTTCATCATACGAGTACCTGCCTTTGTAACATACTAAGAAGCTCATCTTTAAGCGCTAACACTTCAGGCTTATACAAATCTTTTCTTGTCCGATTACGATCAAGCGGTACAATCCTCTCGGTTAAAGTAGTTATCGGTTGATTTTCTACAACGAAAATTCGATTAGAAAGAAACAATGCTTCTTCCACATCATGAGTGATAAATAAAATTGTTTTTTTCCACTCTTTCCATTGTTCAAACAGCCATTCTTGCAAAGATGCCTTCGTTAACGCATCCAACGCGCTAAACGGTTCATCTAACAGCAATATCTCCCCGCCTGTTAATAAAGTTCGAATAAAAGATACGCGTTGTCTCATACCACCAGATAAATCTTTCGGATATTTTGTCTCATACCCTTGTAAGCCAAATTTATGTAACAGTTCCTTTGCCTTTATTTGTGCTTCTTTCTTCTGTACACCTTGGCACTCTAGCGGCAGGGCAGCATTCTCAATAATCGTTCTCCATGGCAGGAGCATATCTTTTTGGGGCATATACCCTACAGGATGGCTCTTTGTTTCTGTCAGCTCTATCTGTCCCGTACTTGTTTCTTCTAAACCTGTAATAAGGCGAAATAAAGTACTTTTCCCGCATCCACTCGGTCCGATAATACTTACAAACTCTTTATCTTGTATAGAAGCATTTAATTCATTGATGATTGGTTTCTCATCATAATGAAAAGAAACATTATGAAACTGTAGTATGTTCTTGCTCCTCAAATCCCCACATCTCCTTACGATAGGACATATCCCAGAATAAATATTCAAATCGACTGGAATATAGGAAAATCTCCTCTAATCGATCTAGCTCTTTGTCAGACTTTCCAACTGCCATTTCATTTAATAAATCTATTAACCAAATACAAAGGCTACCGTATTCTTCCGAACTATATCCTTGAATCCACTCACCAAAGAACTCATGATCTCTTGCTCCAGGAATATCGTTTAAACGCTTTCCAATTTCCCAGTAGCTCCACATACATGGAAGAAGTGCTGCTATTAATTCCGCAAGCGTGCCATTTTGAGATACAGACATCATGTAATTTGTATAGGCTAAATTTTTAGCAGATGGTTTTGCAGATTCTATCTCCTCTATAGAAATACCAAGTCTTTTTGCATATTGTTTATGGATTGTCATTTCTCCATTTAATATGCCATCAATTTGTTCAGCAAATTTCCCCATTACTTGTGGATTCGTTGCTTTTACAACACCAATCGCATATAGCTTTGCATAATCTAACAAATATAAATAATCTTGAATAATATAATACTGAAACTTATCTTTTTCTAACGTGCCATCTCCCATACCTACTACAAACGGGTGATTATGACTCATCTCCCAAACTGGTTGTACAGTTTCTAATAATCTATCGCAAAATTTCATTTCTCTATCCCCTTTCAATTTATATATCTAAATAAAAAACCACTTCTAAATAAGAAGTGGTTACAGCAAATAAAATTATAATTTATTCGTTGCTCCACTTCCCTTCGCTAGTATTACCTAGATCAGGTCTGTAAGGGTTAAGGATTATTCCTCTCTCAGCACAACAAGCACCCCTAGTGGTTTCAATATGAAATTTTCAAATAAAAAAGCCCCGTTTCTATACGCAAAGAAACGGGGACTCATTATTAGTGTCCGAATTGCTTCCCTACGCTAGCATAATCTAGATCAGGTAATGAAAAGGATCAAAGGCTTACGGCCTACTCTCAGCTGGCAACACCAGCTCTCCTAGCAAACTATGAAATTATCACTGTCAGTATAACATCGTAATAAGACATCATCAACTATTTTAATTTTCTCAATTGTCAACAAAATAACAGAACTATATAATACTTATATTCTATCTTAGAAATTATTATCCTAATTAATTGGATAAAAAGGAATCATTATCCTCAAAAAATTTATTTTTATATTGATTTCATATTACATTTATGTGAATACACCCACTATATTATATCTTTATACTATAATAAAATTACAACTATACAACTAGAGGAGGTCTCTATTATATGAATATGAAAGCTACTGCTTTAACAGCAACTACTGTCGCAATTGCCTCTTTACTTCCTTCTATGGGAGAAACAAATGTACAAACAGCCAACGCTGAACAATTATCTAATGTGAAAACTGGATATGTAAAAGTCGATCAAGTAGCCTTACATACAAAAGATAACGCAAATAGCTCATCAATTGATACAATCCGCTTTAATACGAAAGTGAACATACTTGAAACAACTAATGGCTGGTATAAAGTATCTGTTAATAATAAAGTAGGTTACGTACAAAAAGATGCTATTCTACTAAAAAACAAACTTCAATCTAATAATCAATACATCGTTAATGCCAATGCATTAAACGTTCGTTCTGAACCTAATTTAGAATCTTCAATTTTAGATGTATTACCAAATGGGAAATTCGTTACCATTCAAGAAGAACAAGGTGATTGGTATAAAATTTTACATAATGGCAAAACAGGTTACGTACAAAAGGCATTCGTGTCTAATGGTTCACAGCCTTTAGTAAAAGGCATCACAGTTCAAAATAATACGAAATACACAGTTGCAACACCTAAACTTAATGTACGTAGCAACGCTAGTACAAGTAGCGCACTACTTGGCTCATTACAAAATGGTACACAAATACAAGTAGTGGAAACTGTAGGAACTTGGTATAAAATTCGTTTTGGCACAGGATACGGATATGTGGCAAAACATTATGTGGTGCAAAATCAAACGCAAACGCAATCACAAGCTCAAACAGCTCAACCTACTTCAATTCCAGCAGTTTTTAAATTCCCTACTCAAGGAAGAGTTAGCTCAACCTTTGATATGCGCTGGGAACAAATGCATTATGGTATAGATATTGCAGCTCAGGGTAATGTCTCTATCCAGGCGGCGGCTGCAGGTAAAGTTGTGAAATCATATTATTCAGCTAGCTATGGCAATGTTGTGTTCATCGCCCATCAAATAAACGGGAAATTATATACGACAGTCTATGCTCACATGAAAGATCGCACTGTACAAGCTGGTGATCAAGTACAAGCTGGACAATTAGTAGGTCATATGGGAAACACAGGTCATTCATACGGGCAACATCTTCATTTTGAATTACACAATGGAGAGTGGAATTTTGAAAAAACAAATGCAGTAAACCCACTGCCATATTTAGTTAGGTAAATTGTATGCCACGCAATATCAATATATCTCTCTTAATTGAATACTTAGCCTTTTTAGGTTTAATTTTTTGTTTAATCATTTACAATACAAATACTGTATTTTTATCTATTATCATTGCTTTTGTTACTTTAGAAATTATGATGGAAGCCTTTCAAGTACAACTAAAACAAAAAATTGCCCATATTTATAATGCCGTCTTTCTATTAAGTGCCCTAATAACAAATATTATTAGTAATGGTTTTTATTTAACTACCGTATTTCCCGTATGCTTTATGGCTGTTTTATTATTCATAGCTAGGTACATTCATGTCCCTAATAACAAAAAACACGAACAAGAAGCTTAGAAAGAGGAGACACTGTGTACCAATCTTTCAAAGATAATCCGCTAAAATATATATTGAATTTATATAAAAAAACAAATACTTTTTTTGGTATACAAGGAAGCTATACGGCACAATTTCTCCTTTATGGAATGTTATTTCTCGTCTTAATTGCGTTCTCCTTACTTTACTAACAAAAAAAGGATCTCACATAAACTTGAGATCCTTTTTAATTTATATAGAAAATGCTCTTTTATCCGCAAGCATATTTTTCATAAATAAAACTAAGATTATATTTTTTCTCTAAGCTCATTCTTTGTTCATCATCGCACCAATAGAACAGAATATCATGAATTGTTGCATAACGCTTATTTTTAAGAAATAGTTTAAAGAATGATGGTAAACAATCATGTAATTGTATAAATATATAATTGCGTAATATTTCTTCTTTATATTCAATTCCCTTGCAAATATACAATAATTCTTCACAATAATATGCATGTTGTGGAACTTGAATCATTTCGAAAAATGGCACATATGATAATAACTTTCCGATAAAATGATCATATCGATCCATTATTCCTATCGTCATATGCTCCATCATTTCTTTCATTACATATAAATAATCATCTACATGAGTAGTTTTCAATGGGTCTAATCGATCTGAAATTTGAGAAAGTACAGCTCTTTGACAAGCTAACACCGCTTGACTAGGTCCATAATATGATAAGAAGTCTGTACACTTACGATATTTTCGTAATAAGTCATGTGTATATAAATCATACACGAAAGTATTACAATACATAGCTAGACTCATCATATCACTATTTAATTGCTCTTTTGATAGGAACTTAGCTCTCTTACACATATAAAAGAATGTAAATTCTAATACTTCTTTATGGGATAATAGATGTTTACAGTCTGTTATACATTTCTCATTAAATTTAACTCTATCCCAGATTTCTACATCCCCATCAGTTAATTCACCAATACGATATTTGATAATTAAATAGTTTAAAGCAACCGCTTGCGTCAAAAGATCCCATGTTTCATATTCCAATGAAGTGTGAACAAACTCAGCTAATCCTTGAGTTATCATAAAAGTATTTGCTTCTTCATACCAACCAATCTCTTGGCATAAGCGAAGAATACGTACTAAAGTTGGAATTTCATCTTTATGAAACTGCGGTAAATTCTTTGTTTTATTCATTCCATATACGATAAATGCCGCTAAATTTTCTTCTTTATAAAATTCTTTTTCTTTCCACACTAATATAGTTCGTTCTTTCCCTTCACCTTTTGGATGACAAGGTACAAGCAAAGAAAATAATTCAGCGAAATTATTTGGTTCTATATATGTATCTGTAACCAAATTCCAATTTGGATCGCGCTGTACAGCCCTCATATAATTCCCCCTCCCTTTTGTCTACATAGGAAATATTAATCCATTATTACATCACTAACAATGAATATTGTTATATTCAAAATCTTTCATAATACTTATATCTATCAGTATATCATTTTTTCTCTTATTTAAAATTAGGAATGACAAATTTAAATAAACTGTCGAAATTACTAACTGTATACTTATTATATAATGTCTCAGATACATCATGCTAACATATTAGTTTAATTCTATATACTAGAATAATGCATCTGATTTTTATACGTAACTTACCCCACTAATTAAAATCTTTCTTCATTCCGTATGCTCCGAGATTTCACTTAAAGCAAATCCAGCTTGATCATCTGCCGATTCTCTTATAGCTAAATCACCTAGTGCTAGCATCCCAACGAGTTGACCACTCTCAACTACTGGTAATCGTCTAATTTGATACTGTGCCATTAACTCTGTGGCTTTTTCAATAGAATCATCTGGAGAAACTGAAACAATGTTTGTTGTCATTACATTTGTAATTTTATTAGATCCAGGATGTTTCTCAGCAATCCCTCGAACAACTAAATCTCGGTCCGTAACAAGCCCAACAACTTGCTCATTTTCAACAACCGGAATCAATCCAATCGATTCTTCTTTCATCTTTACAGCAGCCTCATATACATTGTCTAGCGGTGTACAATGTACAATATGAGTACTCATACAGTCTCTCACTCGTGTCATTTTTGTCTCCTCCTTTTTATACATACCATAGCTTTTCCTAAATTCCTTTATTTATTTCAGGAAAATCAGTTGATAAAGGAGGATTAACGCACAATAAAAAAGAGTCAGCATATTGCTGACTCTTTTTTTTATGACCCGTACGGGATTCGAACCCGTGTTACCGCCGTGAAAGGGCGGTGTCTTAACCACTTGACCAACGGGCCATGGCTCCGCAGGTAGGACTCGAACCTACGACCGATCGGTTAACAGCCGATAGCTCTACCACTGAGCTACTGCGGAATAATATATATGGTGGGCCTAAATGGACTCGAACCATCGACCTCACGCTTATCAGGCGTGCGCTCTAACCAGCTGAGCTATAGGCCCATATACTTTACAGGGGCAGTAGGAATCGAACCCACACTGGAGGTTTTGGAGACCTCAGTTCTACCTTTAAACTATGCCCCTAAAGGATGCCGGCTAGAGGACTTGAACCCCCAACCTACTGATTACAAGTCAGTTGCTCTACCAATTGAGCTAAGCCGGCATAAAAAAAATGGTGGCTCGGGACGGAATCGAACCGCCGACACGAGGATTTTCAGTCCTCTGCTCTACCGACTGAGCTACCGAGCCAACAT
>NZ_JBTIWT010000019.1:0-105398 GCF_054353775.1 Bacillus sp. 5w2
ACTTGCGGTGATACTATGTTTCCTATATTTTCTTTCTTTACTTGCGGTGATACTATGTTTCCTATATTTTCTTTCTTTACTTGCGGTGATACTATATTTCCTATATTTTCTTTCTTTACTTGCGGTGATATTATATTTCCTATATTCTCTTTCTTCACTTGCGGTGATACTATATTTCCTACGTTCTCTTTCTTCACTTGTGGTGACACTATGTTATCTTTTTTCGTTTGCGGAGAAATGACGTTATTAGGTTTCATTTTAGTAATTTGAGGAGCAATTAACTCGCTTCCTTTTTTAATTACATCTGAAATTTTATATTCTTTCTTCGCTTTTATTGGTGGTTGCGGCGGCTGTGGTAATACATTTACCGAAAACTTCGTGTTTTCTTTTTCTGCTGGTTTTTGTTTTTCTATAACAGGTGGTTTTTGAATAACAGACGGTTTTTCAACTGGCTTTTCTTTTTGCACTTCTTTTTGTGGCTTTACCTGTACTTCTTTTTGCGGTTTCACTTGCATTTCCTTCTGCGGCTTTACCTGTACTTCTTTTTGTGGTTTTACTTGCACTTCTTTTTGTGTTTGTTGCATAGCAGGTTGCTGTGTAATGGGTGCTGATTGATACGTAACTTCTTCTTCATCTTCTATTCCAAGTGGCGTTGGTGTTGCTGCAAATTCTTTTTGCTGTACTTCTTTTACATATTGTTTTGGAGGTGCTGAACCTGCCCCAGCCTGTTGTTTTACGTGGACGCTGTTTGATGGTACTTTAATTTTCATACCTGGCATGATTAAATCCGGATTACTAAGTTGTGTATTTGTTTGTTTCAGCGTGTCAAAATCCACTCCGTACTTTTTCGCAATTTTCCAAAGGGTATCCCCTTTTTGCACGATATGAATTTTCAAATTTTCCCCCTCCTGTATAACTTATCTATAAGTAACAAATCTCATGAAGTAACCCTTTCTAAATAACGTTAACTTCTTTTCACTTGTATCACTTCTTCGATTTTCAATATCATTAGAAGTGGAATAAGCATAAAGTGAAACTTTAATCAGTGCGCACCAATCGGGCTGCCCATTAATGTGGGATAAAAAAATCGCAATGATTTCTTCAAAACAATGTATGCCCATTTCGTTCTCGTTATGATTATATGCATGAAAAAAAGCAACAGAAATACCGTTGCTTCACACACGCTCTAACATGCGATTTAATGCAAGAATTGCTTCTTCCGTTACTTGTGTATCAACGCTAATAACGTTAATTTCTTCTCCTCTTTCTACCGTTTCAAGCACCCATAATAAGTGCGGCAGATCAATTCGGTTCATCGTTAAACATGGACACATAAATGGATTAAGTGAAACAATTTCTTTATCTGGATGTTGCTGAATAATTCGGTTCACTAAATTCATCTCTGTACCAATTGCCCATTTACTACCAGATGGTGCTGATTCAATCATATCAATAATATATTTCGTTGACCCTGCATAATCCGAAGCAGCTACAACTTCATAACAACATTCCGGATGTACAATAATATTCATATTCGGATGATTTTTTCGTACATTCTCAATATTTTTCACTGTAAAGTTTTGATGTACCGAACAATGACCTTTCCATAAAATCACTTGAATTTCTTCTATATCTCCATCATACTCTAATGAATCTGTATGCGGGTCCCATACTGCCATTTTATCTAACGGGATACCTAAATCGTACGCTGTATTTCTTCCTAAATGTTGGTCTGGTAAAAAGACGAGACGCTCTTTTTGTGTAAACGCCCAAGATACCATTTGTTTTGCATTTGAAGAAGTTACTGTTGCTCCTCGGTTACGACCACAAAATGCTTTAATGGCAGCTGTAGAGTTTACATACGTTAACGGAATCATCGTATCTCCAAATAATTTCGTGAGCTCTTTCCACGCTCTTTCTGTTTGTTCAATATCTGCCATATCTGCCATCGAACAACCTGCGCGCATATCTGGTAAGATGACAACTTGTTCATCCGTCGTTAACATATCTGCTGTTTCTGCCATAAAATGAACGCCACAAAATACAATATATTTCGCCTCTTTATTACTTGCTGCAACTTGTGCAAGCTGCAGCGAATCTCCTGCTGCATCTGAAAATTGTACCACTTCATCTTTTTGGTAATGGTGCCCTGGAATAAATAACGTTTCCCCCATTTTTTCTTTAATTTCACGAACACGCTTTTCCATATCTTCTGTTGACATCGTGTGATAACGCTCCGGTAACATCGTTTCAATCGGTTGCACTTTTTCTAAAATACTCATATTTCTTTCTCCCCCTCTAAGCCACTTTCCTTACGCCTCAATATTGAAACTAATATCAAGTGCTTTCACTGAATGTGTTAACGCTCCAAGTGAAATATAATCTACCCCTGTTTTTCCGTATTTCGATAAATCTTCAATCGTAATGCCTCCTGAAGCTTCTGTAACGATGGCACTTGGCACAATCTTTGAAAACTCTCGAATCTCATCTGGCGTACGGTTATCAAACATAATAATATCTGCACCAGCAGCTACAGCCTCTCTCACTTGCTCCTCTGTTTCTGTCTCCACTTCCACTTTCACCATATGCCCTACTTTTTCTTTCACCGATGTAACAGCTTTCGTAATAGAACCTGCAAAAGCAATATGATTGTCTTTAATCATGACACCATCATATAAACCGAAACGGTGGTTAAATCCGCCTCCGCACAAGACTGCATACTTATCAAACATACGGATTCCCGGCATCGTTTTTCTCGTATCACAAATGCGTGTATGGCTGCTATCTAAAGCAAGAACAGCTTCATGTGTCATTGTAGCTATCCCGCTCATACGCTGGATAACGTTTAATATAACGCGCTCTGCCGTTAATAACGAAGCAATTGGCCCTTGCACAGTTGCGATTATTTCGCCCTTTTCTACAAGATCTCCATCTTTTTTATGAAGCTCCACTTCAATTCTCTCATCAATTAATTTAAATCCTTCTTCAATGACTAAACGCCCCGCAAAGACCCCTGTATCCTTCGCAAGAAACGTTCCTTTTGAAAGTAAATTGTCTGGAAAAATAAGCTGAGATGTTACATCTCTTTCTCCTATATCTTCTAGAAAAAATCGATTTAATGCTTCTTTCACTTTTATCGTATTCATAAAGCCCCTCTTCCCCTCATCACACAAGTTGTAGTTTTCTTTTCACTCGAACGATCTCTTTTTTTACGCTATTTCTATCTGGATAATCACTTCGATAATGACCACCAATGCTTTCTTCTCTTTGCAAAGCTGATACAACTATAAGCTCACAGGCCGTTAACATATTAATAATCGTTATCTCTTCATTCGTAAGAGCATCATGTTGTAGTATCATATTTCGAACACCATACTTACTAAGCCATCTCTTTGCATAAGATAAACTTTGCTCTGTTCGTACAATCCCAACATATTTCATCATGCATTCTTGTATTTCTTCTTTCGCCGGCAAATGCTTGAGAACGATAAACTTCTTTTCCTTCTCAGCCAAGTTGTTCAATCTTTCTTTTGTCGCTTTCGTTAAAATATGTTGTCCTATTCTTTTTCCAAACACAAGACCTTCTAATAATGAATTACTTGCTAATCTATTTGCTCCATGAACACCATTACAAGCTACTTCTCCGATCGCATATAAATTTGGAATGGACGTCTCTCCATCACAGTTCGTTTTCACGCCGCCCATATGAAAATGAGCACCAGGTACGACTGGAATGCATTTGTCATTTATATCGACACCATTCTTTTTACACAATGATGATACAGTCGGAAAACGTTCTTCGAAATTTTGGATAGACTCGATATTCAAATACACTTTCTCACCTGCCAAAAGCTGTTCATGGATCGCTCTTGCCACTACATCACGCGGTGCGAGATCGTGATCAGGATGTATATCCATCATAAAACGCTGCCCTTTTCCATTTATAAGGACAGCTCCTTCTCCGCGAACTGCTTCAGAGACGAGGCCGCAGCATCGCTCGATCGCGTATAACATTGTCGGATGAAATTGTACAAACTCTAAATCTACGAGCTCCCCGCCTGCGCGGTACACCATCGCAAGTCCATCACCCGTAATTGTCTTGTCGTTAGAAGTAAAGGCGTATAAACCACCAATCCCTCCTGTTGCTAACACCGTATAATCTGCAACGTAACGCTTCAATTCTCCTTTACTATTACGAGTTAAAGCCCCGATACATTTATCATTTTCTATAATAAAATCGAGCACCATTTCCTGTTCCACTACCGTAACGTGCGGGGCTACTTCTTGAATGAAATGCTCTAATAAATTCTTTCCTGTCGCATCGCCACCTGCATGTAAAATACGACGCTTGCGATGTGCACCTTCTTTTCCAAGATGAGGACCCGTTTCATCTCCATCAAATTTCATTCCATTTTCAATGAGATTATTCATTTCTTTCGGTCCTTCCTCGACTAAATAACGGACCACTTCTTCCTTGTTATAATGACATCCTGCTACTAACGTATCTTCAAAATGATCATTTGGATTGTCATATGTAGCAACCGCTGCGGCAATTCCACCTTGCGCTAAATATGTATTATTATTACGATTTGTTTCCTTTGTGATAATAATCACATTCTTTTCGTGACAAATCTCTTTCGCAACACGAAGTGCCGCAACGCCACTTCCAATAATTAAGACATCTGCACTTGGCATAATTGTTGCCTCCTACTTTACACTTTTCAACTGTCTTGACACCTATATTTACATAGTTTTAAAATAATGACAAGAGTTTTTTTATAATTCTTATTTTCACTACCATTTAAAAAACAAAAGAAATGTAACTCTTACTAGAGAGAGGACTTTACATGATGATATATCTTGACTATGCAGCTACTACACCTATGAGCGTGGAAGCATTACAAACATATATGAAAGCAGCAACGCAATACTTCGGAAATGAACAAAGTTTACACGACATTGGAGGAACAGCCTCTTCTTTATTACACGTTTGCAGAAAAACATTTGCTGACATGATTGGTGGAAAAGAGCAGGGGGTATTCTTCACGAGCGGCGGGTCAGAATCGAACTACCTTGCGATTCAATCCCTTCTCAACGCCCAAAATAAGAAGCATATTATTACGACACCTATGGAACATGCATCCATTCGAAGTTATTTTCAATCCTTACAATCAAAAGGGTATACGATTACTGAAATTCCTGTTGATAAAAATGGACTCATTCGTTTAGTAGATTTAGAAGCAGCTATTACAGAAGATACTGTTCTAGCGAGTATACAGCACGGAAACTCTGAAATCGGAACCGTTCAAAATATCGCAGAGATCGGGGCACTTTTAAAAAAATATAACGTTTTATTTCATTCAGATTGTGTGCAAACATTTGGTAAACTTCCTATCCATGTTTTTGAGATGGGGATTGATAGTCTTTCTGTTTCAGCACATAAAATATACGGACCAAAGGGTGTTGGCGCTTGCTATATCAATCCGCAAGTTCGCTGGACACAAATATTCCCGGGAACTTCTCACGAAAAAGGATTTCGTCCAGGTACGGTAAACGTTCCTGGCATCGCATCTTTTTTAACAGCTGCTGAGAATATATTAAAAAATCAACAGGAAGAAAGTTTACGTTTTAAAGAGTTACGATCCTACTTTTTAGAGCAATTACAAACACTTCCGCTAGAAATTGAAGTAGAAGGTCATTCTACTTCTTGTTTACCACATATTATTGGGGTTACAATAAAAGGAATAGAAGGTCAGTATACAATGCTAGAATGTAATCGTCGCGGTATTGCCATTTCCACGGGAAGTGCTTGCCAAGTCGGTAAACAAGAACCTTCGAAAACAATGCTTGCAATTGGAAAAACGTATGAAGAGGCAAAACAATATGTCCGCTTCTCTTTCGGACAACAAACAACGAAAGATCAAATTGATACTACTATTCATGCACTACACACAATTGGAAATCAATTTTATAGAGGTGTTAAATCATAATGAAACAAAATGAACAAAAAAAGATTTTAGGTGAAGAAAGACGACAGCTTATCCTTAAGTGGCTTCTTGCTGCAAATGAACCGTTATCCGGGAATGAGCTATCGAAAAAGACAAACGTAAGTAGACAAGTTATCGTGCAAGATATTTCCTTGCTTAAAGCACGAAACGAACCGATTATTGCAACTGCTCAAGGTTATTTATATTTAAAACCGCAAGAGAAACAACAAGCTTTCGAACGCGTAATCGTATGCCAACATAAACCAGCAGAAGTACGTCAAGAACTTACAATGCTTGTTGATCACGGCGTTACGATTAAAGATGTAAAAGTTGAGCATCCTGTATACGGTGACTTAACAGCATCTATTATGGTAAGTAATCGCTTTGATGTAGAACAGTATCTACAAAAAATCGAAAACACAAATGCTTCCTATCTTTCACAACTAACAGATGGTATTCACTTACATACAATTGAAGCGGATTCTAAAGAAAAGTTAGATGCTGCTTGCGAGGCTTTAGATAAAGCAGGATTTCTCGTTTATTAATTAATGCAAAGCACAGAGTTTTTATAATTCTCTGTGCTTTTATTTTGTAAATGATATAATATTGTAATCAATTATAAAGGAGATCAAATATGGGAATTGAACTCGTTCACTTTAGCATTGGCAAACCGAAACAAATGAAATATGGCGAAGATAAAGAAATGATATCAGGTATATGTAAAGATTCTACGGAAGAAGCTTTCCTCTCAAAAGATGGCTTCCTTGGCGATGATGTAGCGGATTTAAAACACCACGGGGGACCTGATCGTGCTGTTTGTGTATACCCATATGAACATTACGCACTATGGGAAAAGGAATTCCAAACAACACTTCCAGCTTCCACATTTGGCGAAAACATTACCGTAACAAATATGTTAGAGCGTGATGTTTGCATCGGAGATACTTATCAACTAGGTGAAGCAATCATTCAAGTGACACAAGCTCGCGTACCTTGTAGCACTATTTCAAAACGCCTCGGTATTCCTGGCATACTGCCGCGCATTGTAGCAACTGGATTTACTGGCTACCTATGCCGCGTTCTTCAGGAAGGTACTGTACGTAAAGATTCAAAAATTACATTACTAGAACGTCAACCGAGCAATGTTTCTGTTTTGTTCTCTAACGAAATCTATTTTCATAATAGAAAAGATAAAGACGGTATTGAAAAAGTTCTTTCTGTTCCAGAACTAGCTGATATTTGGCGTGGTCAGTTAGAAGATCGTCTTGCGAAGTTAAAATAAAGAATCCCACCATTTATAGGTGGGATTTTATTTATCTATCAGACGGTATACTAGCGACTGAACTTATATCGAATTAACTACAAATACTCCCCTTTACAACCAATAAGAAGAATAACTCCCCAGCACCGTAACAGAAAAACCAAGTGCTTCAAGTTCCATCGTTACGCCTGGCAATAATACGTCATCGTATGCTTTATCGACATCGATTAAGAAAAAGTAATTTCCAAGTCCTGTTTTCATCGGGCGAGATTCGATTTTGGATAAGTTTAATTTTCTCCATGCGAAAGCTGATAACACTTGATATAGCGCTCCTGCATAATCCGCAGGTAACGTTATCATAAGCGTCGTTTTCTCCCCGCGATTTTCTCCGTTATTTGGGAGTACCGCTTTCTTTTTCTTATGCAAAACAAGGAAACGTGTATGATTGTTTTTATGCGTATGAATACCACTTCTTACAATTGCTAATCCGTATTTTTCTGCTGCTGCTTCGTTTGCAATAGCAGCGATTTTTTCTTCAGGATGTTCTTTTACATATTGTGCAGCAGCACTTGTTGATGTCATATCTCGAACGGTTACCCCTTTTAGTTCTTCATTTAAAAACTTATGACATTGTGCAATAGCGTGCGGATGAGAATGCACTGCATATACTTCTTCCCACACTTCTGCATATTGCGGATGTACAAGTAAATGCTGCTGAATCGGTACTGTAATTTCTCCTACAATGGAAAGCGGTTGTTCATGTACGAGATAATCGACTGTTATGTTTACTGAACCTTCAATCGCATTTTCTAGCGGTACAACTGCGAAATCTACATTTTCATTTGCGGCTGCATCTATACAATCTGGAATCGTTCGATACGGTACATGCTCTGCTTCCGGAAAAAAACGACTCACCGCCATATTTGTAAATGTTGCTTCTGGTCCTAAATATCCTACTCGAATCATCGTCTTTTCCCCTCTTTTTCGTTTTCTTACTGTTATACCATACTTTTTTATATTCTTCTATGTAAATTTCGAATATTTAAAAAAGACTAGCATGCGCTAGTCTAAATGTTTCTTATATTCTCTTTGAGCGAAAAAGAAATAAACGATGCATGCAGCGATATAAAATAGAATAAACAAGCCTACTTTTCGTAACGAACCATCCATAAAGATCGTATTATGAAACGTATATAACGCAACTGCACTATGCATACTTCCTACTATAATTGGCGCAAAAAATAGCATACACAATTGCCAACGAGAAACCTTCCACACTTCTTCCTTCGTCATTCCAAGTTTAGAAAGTGCCCCGTACTGCTTTCGATCGGATGCAATATTATGAAACCATTTAAAATATACGATACTACATGAAGTAAGAAAGAATAATATACTAATGAATGAACCTACAAATAAAGTAATATCGCCAAACTCTTTCATATTCACATATAACTCCATATTACTTCGAAATGCATTATTATCATCTTGTTTCATATGTTTCCGTAAATCTCCATTTAATTTTTTCGTATTTTCGATATTGGGTAATGTGTATCCTCGATATATCATTTTTTCAGAATCCGGAACCTTATTTGCTATACTGTCAAAATCTTCATCATTCATAACGAAAAACAAACCGTTAATGTGCGCGAGGTGATAATTAAATCGCGCCCCTTCTTTCTGACCGTTAAATACGAATGGATACGTTTGATTCATTACTTTTAATTGAATCTCTTTTTGATTATATACATTCGGATAATTACTTTTATTATAATAAACAAGTGTAACTGTACCTTTTTTCGGATGATATATTTTCTTTTTTTGTTTTCTCGCTTCTTGATTGTATTCACTTTCCTTTATAAGCGGTGCAACTTCGATTTCTCCCTTATTAGACTGGAAGGATGCATACACTCCAACAAAACTCATAGATTGAAAGTCATCATACCCATATTGATGCAATAATTGTTCAACCGCACCTTCCGCAAAGACTTCATGAGAAGAAGTACCTTTTTCTATGTAAGAAAATGAGTGCGCCCCCCCATCCCGCCACATATCTTGCATACCCGAAAAATATAAGAACACCGTACCTGTTGCCGTAACTACAAACGTCGTTGCCATCGACATTAGAAAGAAAAAACGACCATTTTCCTTCATTCGATGTGACAATTGATTCACTATAAATAAGTACGGATATGTATACATAATCTTTTTATTTCGTTTAATCATTTCTAACAATTGGATTGTACCGTGTGTAAAAGAAAAGTACGTACCGAAAAAGACAAGTATAGACACAGGAAAAAAGTATAACGCTATCGTTGGCATCGTCGCTTGTAACGCTAACACATATCCTACTACTAAACAAATAAAGCCGAATATACAAAGCCACATTGATGTTTTCTTCTCTTTTTTATCCGTTCGAAAGCCCTTCAACAACCGAATGATTTTTATATTCCATATACGTAAAGCACTTATAAAAGATAACAGAATAAAAACAACCATATATGTAATAAACGTTACCCCAATCGCTTTCACGTCAAATATGACAGGGAGTTCTTTCGGAAGACGCATTAGCATACTAATCACCATAAAAAAGAGTTTCAAAAAGATCATGCCAATCCCTATACCGAAAATATTAGCAAATACCCCAATCAATATTTGCTCGGTCATAATTACTCCTATTACGTTAGATTTCGTTGCTCCCATTAACATATATAATCCTAATTCTTTCTTACGTGCCTCTATGAAAATAGAAATAGAGTACAAAATAAATATAATGAAAAAAGAAATGATTATAACATTACATACGATAAGTCCCCAGCGTACGTTTTGATACCACAGTGTCTCTTGCATATACGGATGTACAATAACAGACATGTATGCAAAAGACGCAAATATTGCAAAACAACTGCTTAAGAAAAACACTTTATAATTACGCCAATTTCCTTTTATATTTTGCAGCGCTAGTTGCCGAATGTTCATCTATCGTCCCCCTATAACTTACTACATAGGCAAAAAGCTAGAGGTTTCTCTAGCTTTGCACGTGTTTCAAATATCCTCTCTGCGCGATCATAAAGTAAATCGCAGAAGCTACAATGTATGCTCCAATTACAATCGCACCTGATTTCCATAAATCGAGATAAAGCATTTTCCCTAACGTATGAAGAGCAAATCCACTATGAATGGCACCGATTACAATTGGGATAAAGAAGATAACGCCCATTTGTCGAATTGCAATTTTACGAATTTCTTTATCTGTCATACCGATTCTCTTTAACGATTTAAATTGAATACGATCTTGTTCTTTATCGTTAAACCATTTAAAGTATGTCATACTACAAGCGAAGAAGAAGAACAGTACAGCTACAAAGAAACCGATAAACATCGTAATTGCTCCTGATTCTCTTATATTTTTATAAGCGAGCACCGAGTTATTTAATTCCTCTTGCTTATCTGGTGCAACTTCCTTTTTCAAATCTAACACAAGGTCTTCGGTACTTTTCCAGTCTTCTATATAATAACCGTAATATTTCGTCTTTTCTTCATCTGGTACAAGCTTTGCGTATTTCTCAAAATCTTGATCATTCACAATGAGATATTCACCATCATTAAAAACAGAAAATGGAGTTGGCTCATTTAATTGAACAGATTGCTTTTGTCCGTTAATTTTAATTTCATACGGTTTCGAACGATCTATCTTCATCATATCGTTCGCCATATCCATTATGACCATCGTTGCACTACCTGGTGCATTATGAACTTCTCTAACTTGCTCTCTCTTTTGTTTACGTGCTTCAGCATTATATTCTTTTTCTGAAACAATCGCCATCGGTACTTCATGCTCACTGTTAAACATCGTGATTTTTTGAGTTCCAGGAAGTTTTACATACGTTACTTCTCGCGCTTCTTCAAATCCGTGTTTTTTTATTAATTCTTTTGTTTTCCCTTCTTTTATGACATTATGCGTATGAATGCCTTTTTCCTCATACGAAATAGCATGCGGGGTACTAGTTACTGCCTTATAACTCATATCCTCAAAAAATACGTACAGTGTACCAACTGCCGAAGATACAACCGCCGTAATGATAGAAATTACAAATAGAAAACGAGCATTATCTTTCATTTTATAAATAAGATTGCTAAGTACGAACATGTTTGGATATGTATAAAAAGATCTTTTTCTTTTTTGCAGTGCTTTTAATACGACTGTACTACCTTGTGTAAACAGTAAATAAGTTCCGCCTATCGTCAGCCCTACAATCGGTAAAAACAGTATGATAAAATTCATAAATGTCACTTGGAAGCTAAGTACATATGCAACAATAATACATCCTATACCAACTACACATAACGATGTAAATGCAAAAGGTTCTACTTTTTGTTTTCTTGCTTCTCTTAATAAATCAATAATTTGCAAGCGTCCTACTGTCCAAACGCTAAACAATGATAGGATTAAAAATAGAATAAAGTATACACCCGCTGTAATCAAAACCGCTTTACTATTCCATACGAGTGGAAGTGTTTTATCTATTTTCAATATTACGCTTAATGCTTGGAAGAATAATTTTGAACAAAGCATACCAAGCCCAATACCTACTATAATTGCAATACTACCTAACATAAGCTGTTCTAATATAATCATTCGGCCAAGTTGAGATTTTGTTCCGCCTATTAATGTTAGTAGACCAAACTCTTTTTTCCTTGCTCGTAAAAATGTTGAATTTGCATATAAAATAAAAAGTGCTGAGAAGATGACTACAATATAATTCATCGATTCTAATCCTTTTGAAATCATCTCCCTCATACTAATATTACCGCTTACGACATCTGGATGATAAATAAAGGAAGCATACATGAAAAATACGACAATCGATAAACAGCTACTAATAAGGAAAGCTTTATAATTACGCCAATTTCCTTTTACATTACTAAGCGCGAGCTGGCGAAAGTTCATGATATTCTCCTCCTAGCATCGCAAGTACGTCCAGAATTTCTTGGAAAAAGGCTTGCTTCGTTCTTCCTTTATGTATTTCTGAGAAAATCTCTCCATCGCGAATGAAAAGAATACGTTCGCAATAACTCGCCGCTACTGGATCATGCGTAACCATTGCAATGGTTACTTTCTTTTGTTCATGTAGGTCTTGTAACGCGCTCATTAATGATTTCGCCGACTTTGAATCTAAGTTTCCAGTTGGCTCATCCGCTAAAATTAACGTCGGTTCATGAATAATCGCTCTCGCAGCTGCTGCACGTTGTTGTTGTCCGCCTGATACTTCATACACTTTTTTATTTAAAATTTCTTCGATATTTAAAAACTTTGCAATCTCAAGCACTTTCGCATCGATTTCATTTACAGATTTCTTCGCCATTACAAGCGGTAAAATAATATTTTCTTTAATCGATAACGTATCAAGTAAGTTAAAATCTTGGAAGATGAATCCTAAATGTGTACGGCGAAACTCCGCTAATTTTGCGGCACGCATTTGATTAATTTCTTCACCATTTACAAGCACATGACCTGAAGTTTGTTTATCAATTGTTGCTAATAAATTTAAAAGCGTTGTTTTCCCGCTCCCTGAAGGACCCATAATCCCTACAAATTCGCCTTCTTCTATTTTAAAATTTATATCGTTTAAAGCAGTCGTCGCTACTGAACCTTTTGATTGGTACACCTTCGTTAATCCTTTTACTTCAAGAACACTCATTTCTAATCCCCCTACGTGTTTTCTTCTTACATTTACTATAAGAAAAATAAGAAAAAGAAACGAGTGATTTCCCTTACAAAACGTTTTGTTATCTTACAGTTTTGTCATTTTTCTCATTAATGTATGATATTCTTCATCTTTTGCAAATTGGAACGTGAATATTGTCCCTTCTCCTTCAGCCGATTGCACATAAATACCGTGATGTAAATTATCACAAATTTCCTTCGTAATATATAAACCCATTCCAGTCGCTTCTCTCGTTTTACGACCATTTATCCCCGTAAAGAATGGATCAAATATACGCTTTACATCTTGCTCTGGAATACCGATTCCATTGTCCTTAATATGTAATAATACCTTTTGATCTTTCTCTTCAATTTGAAATTGAATTTCCTTTTTCTCTGCTTCCGAAATTTTTGTATACTTAATTGCATTTACAACAATTTGCCCTATAGCAATACTTAGCCATTTTCTATCAGAGGCAATCATACAAGTATCTTCCTCAAACATCACTTTCGGAAATACAGACGATTGAATGAAAGACTTTCGATTTTCATTAATAATACCTCGAATAATATCTATCACATTTACTACTTCTACTTTATAGTCTTTCGCAAACTGCTCTAACCTTGCCATATGTAACGCTAAATCTAAACCATTTAGTATACGATTATTTTCCTCGCGAATACTTTCAACTGTTGCTCTTGCTTCACGATGCTCTTTACCAAACTTCTGTAATAGTAACTCAATAACAGATACTGGTGTTTTCATTTGATGAATCCATTGATTCATAAATATCATTTGCTGTTGTTCTTTTGCATGTTGTTTATGAACTTCATTCATATATTGCTGTCTTAACAGCGTAAACGATTCAACGACCATCTCTTGCTCTGCCGTATAAGAAGTGTCAATAAGTAATGAATCATGTAATGTATTTCCGCCAGTAACATACTTTTCGATCCTCTTTAAAAACACACTCCGTTTTCGGTAATCGTAAATGAGATATACAGTAAAAACAACTGTCCCTAATAAAAGTCCGTATAACCACGTATTCCAATCAATAGATCGCTTTTCTAGAAGACTTTGCAACTGCAAAACGAGCCCAAATAAACAAAGGCTAACAATGTAAGAAAGAATTAAAGAAAAGCGATCCATGAGGTAATCTTTAACCTTCATGCCCTTCTCCCCACTCTGTAAGAAGCGCATAACCATATCCACGTTTCGTTACAATTGCATTTTTAATGCCTAGCTCCTCTAGTTTCTTCCTTACGCGTTTTACATTTACGGTTAATGTATTATCATCAACAAAAGCTACCTCATCCCACAGGGCTTCTAACAGTTCTTCACGCGTTACATATTGATTTGCTTGTTTCATTAAACACTCTAATAAGTAAAATTCATTTTTTGTCAGCTCCGTTTGTTGCCCATGCCACTCAACAATGTGCTGGGATGGAAATAACAACAATCCATTTACACCTAAACAATCACTCTCAGCAACAGAGGCGTACTCACCATAGCCACGGCGAAGTGCACTTTTCACCTTTGCCATGACGATATCTAAATGGAATGGCTTCGTAATGTAATCATCTCCGCCATTCTCAATCGCCATTACTTGATCCATTTCTCCTGTTCTTGCAGAAACAAAAATAATTGGTGCATTCGATACACTGCGGATTTGACGACACCAATAGAAACCATCAAAATACGGTAAATTAATATCAAGTAACACGAGATGCGGATTTACTTTTACGAACTCATCTTTTATATGTCGTAAATCACTTGCTCTAAATGATTGATAGCCATACCTTTCTAAATGCTCTTCTAATATTCCCGCTATTTTTTCATCGTCTTCTACAATTAATATTTTATACATGTTCGTTTTCTCCCCATAAAAAATTCTTCCAAAACCACTCCTTGTTCTATTATAAATTGAAAATTTAATTAGTGGGTATTTTTTCCTATACGAATCAGACATTTACAATAAAAAAAGACTGCCATATTTCGGCAGTCTTAGTCGATAAATTCAAATTCATATTCAAGAATTTTTACAATATCTCCATCTTTTGCACCACGTGCACGAAGCGCTTCATCAATACCCATTCCGCGCATTTGACGAGCGAAACGACGTATAGATTCATCACGTGAGAAGTCTGTCATTTTGAATGTCTTCTCAATATCATAACCAGAAATAACAAATGTGCCGTCACTTTCACGTGTAATTTCAAATTTAAGACTTTCAGCATCAAATTTGTACATTACACTTGCTTCAGACTCCTCGACAACATCGTACATTGGGAATTCTGGTGTTGTTTCTAATAAGTTCGCTACTTCAAATAGTAAGTCACGAACACCTTGTTTCGTTACAGCTGAGATTGGGAAGATTTTTACTTCGTCTCCCACTTTCTCTTTAAATGCTTGTAAGTTTTCTTCTGCATCTGGCATATCCATTTTGTTTGCAACAACAACTTGTGGACGCTCTGTTAAACGCATATTGTATTCTTTTAATTCATTATTAATTGTTACATAATCTTCATATGGCTCACGGCCTTCTAAACCAGACATATCAATAACGTGCACGATTACACGTGTACGCTCAATATGACGTAAGAATTGGTGTCCAAGTCCAACGCCTGCATGTGCGCCTTCAATTAGTCCAGGAAGGTCAGCCATAACGAAACTGCGGTTATCACCAGTTTCAACAACACCAAGATTTGGAACGATTGTTGTAAAGTGATATTCTGCAATTTTCGGACGCGCTGATGATACAACAGATAATAATGTAGATTTACCTACACTTGGGAATCCAACAAGTCCAACATCTGCTAGCACTTTAAGTTCTAGAATGACATCACGCTCTTGACCTGGTTCCCCGTTCTCAGCGATTTCTGGCGCTGGGTTCGTTGCTGTTGCGAAACGTGAGTTACCACGGCCACCACGGCCACCTCTTGCGATTACAGCTGTTTGTTCATGCGTTACTAAATCCGCAAGAATTTGACCTGTTTTTTCATCTTTTACTATTGTTCCTGGTGGAACCTTTACGATTAAATCTTCAGATTTACGACCGTGCTGACCTTTACTCATTCCGTGCTGACCGCGATCAGCTTTGAAATGACGTTGGTAGCGGAAATCCATTAATGTACGTAAGCCTTCCTCAACAACAAAAACAACATCTGCACCTTTACCACCGTCGCCACCTGCTGGGCCACCTTTAGGTACATACTTCTCACGACGATACGCAACCATTCCGTTACCACCGTCGCCGCCTTTTACATATATCTTGACCTGATCTACAAACATTATTTCACCACACTTTTTTCGATTGGTTGTAATATAACTGAGACTTCTTCGTCTCGTACTGTATAAGAAATGGAATACCATTTATTGTTTTGGGTCGCAAGCCAATTCTGTAGTTCTTCTACACTCGTTAGCTTACCACGAAAATCAAAAAAGAAACGAGCATTATCCGCGTCACATTCAATTGTGATACAAACATAATTTTCAACATATACGTCTAAACTATGCTGAAGCATTGAGAAAAATTGATCCGTCCATGTACATACAGTCTCATCTAAGTGAGAGAAGTTATGTAATTTCCCTAATACTTCGTACTCCAATAAGCACGGCTGCTGTTTCCAATTATATGTTAAAATCCACTCTGAAAATAAAGGCATTGATAGCCCCATCAGATTGGATTCTTGTCTCGCTTCTTGGACAAAACGATCGATGAGACTATGAATCTCTTCCACTTTTCCAAGGGAAAGGTTTCCTTTCACCATCTGCATACGATTGAGCCAATCATGTCTTGAATGGCGCAATGCATCTATAATTGTCCATTTTTCATTCATTTAGATACTCCTTAATATAGAAAAACTCTAACCTGCACTCAGGTTAGAGTTTTCCGTGAGTTCTTATGCTTCTTGAGCAACAGGATATACGCTCACTTGTTTGCGGTCACGGCCAAGACGCTCAAAGCGTACTACGCCGTCAACTTTCGCGTATAAAGTGTCATCGCCACCACGACCAACGTTAACACCTGGATAAATTTTTGTACCGCGTTGACGGTAAAGAATTGAACCACCTGAAACCGTTTGACCATCTGCGCGTTTAGCACCAAGACGTTTTGACTGAGAGTCACGACCGTTCTTTGTACTACCTACACCTTTCTTAGATGCGAAAAACTGAAGATCTAATCTTAACATACGTTACACCTCCTGCACTTTTTCTATTAAACGGATATACTTTCCGTAATCAAGTTCGATCGTCTTTAGCGAAACAACTAATCCTTCTAAAAGTATCTGTGCTTTTTCTGCTGTATGAACGTCTAAATCATTAGGCAATTCATACGTTAAGAATCCGCCATCACTTCCGAGTTCAATAGTTGCCTGCACATTACAAAGTTCTTCCACTGCATTTATAGAACCGAACACAACCGCTGTAGTTCCAGCACAGACAAGATCTTGTCCATGTGGCGCATAATTGGCATGTCCAGTCATTTTAAATGATTGGATACTTCCTAATTTCGTGCGACTTATCGTAATTTTAATCATGTTAACCAGAATTAAGCGTTGATAGCTTCAACAACTAGCTTAGTGTAAGGTTGACGATGACCTTGTTTCTTACGATTGTTCTTTTTCGCTTTGTATTTGAAAACGATGATTTTCTTAGCGCGACCTTGTTTTTCAACTTTCGCAGTAACTGTTGCACCTTCTACAACTGGGCTACCAACTTTAACGTTTTCGCCACCAACGAAAAGAACTTTGTCAAAAGTAACAGTTTCACCAGCTTCAACATCTAATTTTTCAATGTAGATTGCTTGACCAGCTTCAACTTTAATTTGTTTTCCACCTGTTTCGATAATTGCGTACATACTTGCACCTCCTCTTATTTACTAAGACTCGCCAAAAACGAGGTAGACATAAATGTCTTTAGGGAACCTGTCTTGTGCGGTTGTAGCATATAGCCGTTTAGGTGCTATAAACTATAACATAAAGATGTTATCATGAATCATAGACGGTTGTCAATAAATGTTCTGCTAACTATTTTTTCCGTTCTACAATTTCTGTTTTACT
This sequence comes from Bacillus sp. 5w2, assembly GCF_054353775.1. NCBI lineage: Bacteria > Bacillati > Bacillota > Bacilli > Caryophanales > Bacillaceae > Bacillus > Bacillus sp. 5w2. The sequence goes on from NZ_JBTIWT010000019.1 coordinate 18,017, forward strand.
TCCAAAACGAATAATAGCGTACTTTTCGATCATATCATCTTTGAAGTAAATTTCAAATGGAATATTTTTTTGTAATTCTTTTTGCAAAAATTGTTTTTGTAACTCTTTAGGTGCAGCGATTAATACTGCCTCATCTTCTATATCGCCATATGTGATTAACTCTCTTTCTAACTCATACGCAATTGTTTCATATGACATCACATACCCCGTCGCTTTGCACGGTACACACTCTTCTAGTAATACATCGCGTAAAGAATGTTTTTTACGTTTACGTGTCATCTCCAAAACCCCTAACTCTGTAAACCCGAGCACTCTTGTATATGTGCGATCATTTTGCATAGCAGCTATGAGACATTCTCTTACCTTTTCTTTATCTTCTCTTCTTTTCATATTAATAAAATCAATTAATATCATACCGCCAATATCACGCAGTCTTAATTGACGTGCAATCTCTTCAGCTGCCACTTCATTTGTACGAAGGACTGTATCTTGTAAATTTTGCTTTCCGGTAAACTTGCCCGTATTCACATCAATTACAGTCATCGTCTCCATTTGTTCCACAATTAAATAAGCACCATTCGGAAGCCAAACAATTTTTTGAAGTGCTTTCTCGATCTCACGCTCTATTCCAAAATGGTTAAACATTGAAGACTTTTCATTATAAAAAGATACTTTTTCTTTTCCGACTTTTTCTTCTAATTCTTTTACAATACTTCTTGTATCTACAACTACTTTTTCAATCGTTTCAATTGGATTCTCTTGAAATACACGATCTAAAAAGGTGGCCGGTCGATGAAGCAGTAACGGTGCTTTCCCTTGGCCCTCTTTTCTTTTTAACTCTTCATATAACTGCTGTAACCTTTGCATTTCAGCTTGTATTTCTTCAATTTCTCCTTTTTCAGAAGCAGAGCGAAAAATGTAACCACCGGTCCCTTCTACTTCAATTTGAAGTAGCTGTTGCCTTCTTTTATTGTTTTTTATTTTCCGAGAAACCGCACGCATTTCATCATATGGCATATAAACGACATATTTCCCGGTAAATTCTATGTTCGCTGTCAATTTCGGCCCTTTCGTATCAATTGCTTCTTTCACAACTTGTACGAGTACCGCTTGCCCTTCATGTATACGATATGAAGATGGTACATCATCATATGAAAGGTACGCATGTTTTTCTAAACCGATGTTTACAAATGCTGCGTTCATTCCAGCGATTGTTCTTACGATGCGTCCAACATAAATATGCCCAACAATCTCTTGTTCTTCATTTCGTTTCCATAAAAACTCTACAATTTTTTTCTTCTCTTCAATTGCAACTCGTTTTTCCGATCCAGCGTAGTTCATAAATAACGTTTTCAAAATTATTTCCTCACTTTATAATCTTCTTTGCTTTTACAATAATAAAAGGTTAGTGCTATCGTCAACACTAACCGATTAATTCTTCAACAGATGAAGTTGTTCGTTTTTCAGTAAAATACGCATAGAGCAATTCATTTTCATCCAATGTGTAATGTTCTTTATATTTTCCATGGACGATAATAGAGTGCTTATACCCCCTACGAAATTTTGTGAATATCTTATATAAATGATCTTTTGATTGCACTTCAATAGGTGCAATCTTTTCAATTCCTCTTTTGTTCCCATAATAACGTTCTAATAAAAAACGCATAAAGGCATACCGTCTTTGTTTCCATTCCTGATATAACGATACCGCTAAAAATATGAGTAGTACCCACATCATTACATTGTTGCTATTCCAAAGTAACTGCCAGCCTAGTATTACACTAAAAAAAACACATGATAATTTCATCATCTTTTCATGTGCTTGTAAATAAGGAAAACGATATGATAATACGTTAAACAATACTTTCCCACCATCAAGCGGCCAAATAGGTAGTAAATTAAATGCTAAAATGATTATATTATTCCACATAAAGAAATAATATAAATCCGCATCAAGCCAACCAACTTCAAACAATATATAACCTACCAGCATCATCCAAATATGTTGAATAGGTCCTGCAATTACAACAACAAGCTCCTCTTTCAACGACTTATTTCCATGTTCCTCGAGCTCAGCCACACCACCAAACGGTAAAAGTTGAATCTTTTTAATACGCCAATTATAGTGTGCCGCTGCAAAAGCATGCCCAAGTTCATGGATGAGAACGATACAAAATAACAGTAGTAACTCTTTAAAACGCGCCGTAAAAATACCAATGACAATTATAACCCAAAACAACGGATGCACTGAAATCTTCGTTAAAACATCCCTATATTTAATCAAATGAAATCACCTGAATCGGGTCAATAAATTTTTCATTCTTTTTTATTGCGAAATAAAACTTACCATTTTTATTATTTGCATCATTATTCACTGTTCCAATTTTTTGTTTCTTTGAAACGTAATCATATAATTTCACCGACATGTCATTTAAATTTGCATACCATGACTCAGTGCCATCCGCGTGCTGAATTTGAACTGTATTTCCAAGTTCCTCTTTCTTGCCTGCAAAAACAACTAGCCCTTCATTCACTGACTCAACAGTTGCATTTGTAGCCGTTTGAACAAATACACCTTGGCCATTTTTTTGAAACCCTTGCATCACCTTTCCGGAAGCAGGAATTGCATAATCTTTTTGCTGAATGGTTCCTTCTTTTTTCTCATTAGGCGAATAGAATACGAGTGGTTTTCCAAACTGTTTTTCGTACCATTTCGCTACAGTAGCAAACTGAAATTCTTCTTTCATCACTTTTTCTGTAACAGCTTTCGCACCGTCGAAAGAAGAGGGTGCATTCTTATATAAAATAGCGACAGAAAGAACTAATATTGCTGATAACAAAACTTTAAAGAAAAATACTTCCTTTCGAAATAAAGGATGAATTTCCTTTTCTCCTTCTTCAATAAATACTGATTCACTATCAAAATTCCCTCCAGCAAAATACTGCTCTTCCTCCATCCTTTCTTGCTCTGCCTTCCTTTTCGCAATCCGTTTTTTAATTTCTTCTACACGTCTATTCTTCATACTGTCTCCTTTCTTTCGTTAAGCTGATTTAAGTAGAAACAGTTGTATACAGTTTGTACATATGTATGAGCTAGGAAAGGAAGATATTCGTGTGAAGAAAAAAGAAAGCACTTCGCATATGTGCGAAGTGCTGTTAACGGATTCCAAAGAAGTTTTTCACCTTTGTAAATACCGATACCTTTTCTTGTTCAAATGCTTGTAATGGTACATTCTCACCCAACAAGCGTCTTGCAATATTACGATAAGCTAACGCTGCTTTTCCACTCGGTTGCAACGCTACAGGTTCACCTGTATTTGTAGCACGAATAACTTCATCATCATCTTCGACAACACCAAGAAGCTCGATTGACAATGTACGTACGATTTCATCAACATCTAACATATCCTGTTCATGAAGCATATGACTACGCACACGGTTAATAACAAGTTTCGGTGGTTCAATATCCTCTTTTTCTAAAAGCCCGATAATACGATCCGCATCGCGCATTGAGGATACTTCTGGCGTCGTAACAACGATTGCTTTATCCGCACCAGCTACCGCGTTTTTAAATCCCTGCTCAATCCCCGCAGGACAATCAATTAATATGTAATCGTAATCTTGACGTAATACTTGTATTAATTCATCCATTTGTTCAGGTGTTACCGCTGATTTATCACTCGTTTGTGCTGCAGGTAATAAATAAAGATCATCAAAACGTTTATCTTTAATAAGAGCCTGAGGTAAACGGCAACGCCCTTCAACGACATCAACAAGATCAAATACAATACGATTTTCCAGCCCCATTACTACGTCTAAGTTTCGAAGACCGATATCTGTGTCAATTAAGCACACTTTCTTTCCAGATAACGCTAGGGCTGTACCAATGTTCGCAGACGTTGTAGTTTTACCTACTCCGCCTTTTCCAGATGTAATTACTATTGCCTCTCCCACAGCTATACAATTCCCCTTTCTAACTTTGTTAAATTAGGTCTAAGATGAGTGAGAAGTTGCAGTCGATCGACAACAATGTGATTGTTCTCATTAATATACGCACATTCTGCCGCCTCCGCTCCGTCTTCTTTCTCTTCCGGAGCCCGCATTGCCACATCACTAATTCGAAGTTGCATCGGGTTCATAACAGATGCAGCGATTACAGCATCCGAATCCCCATAATACCCAGCATGCGCAATTCCTCTTAATGATCCTACGACAAAAATATTCCCCCCAGCGATAACCGTTCCGCCTGGATTAACATCTCCAATTAACAATAAATTTCCTTTTACATGTAAAACTTGTCCAGAGCGAACAATTTTGGAAATAGGGACAATTTCTGTTTCTTCTTTCCAAGCTATTGCTTCCGCTTTAGTTATAACATCACTTTCAATTGAATCCACAACAAGATTCTTTTTATTACGAATTAACGTACGAATCTCTTCTTGTTGGACTTCTGTTAAATAACGATTTCCCACTTTCACATGCACTTCAATTAAAGAGCGCCCATCACCATGATAGTAATGTGTAGAAAGCTTTTCGTCCAATTCCTTCAGTAATTCAGAGAATGAACAACAATCATCTAAATGAAGCGTTATTCCGTCTTTTGTCCCTTTTATTGTTACATTTTGTTGCTTTTTTTCTTCCACTAAAGTTCACCCCACCGATTCAATTCGACATAAAATTAGAAAATCCTTTTTTCTTTTTCTTCCATCGCTTTTGAAAGACGCACTAAATATCGTCTCAGTGGGAAACAAACTATCAATAAGAAAATTGCATTTAGCAATAAAGTAGACAGGAGACGATCTGTGAAAAAGACATACGCCGACATATGAGTACGTCCTAACAAAGTTAAAAATCCATACACATAATACTCTAATGCTACAATGCTAGCTAGTACGATAGAAGCAACAATAAATAAATTCAATTGTAGTATCTTCATCACACTATAAACTAAATAAGCTAAAATTGGATACGCAAAAATATATATACCGACAAGTTCTGTGTATACGGTATCAAATAAGAAACCAAATAAGAGTCCGTAATAAATCCCTTGGACCGGACTATAGTACACAGTAATAAAACATAACACAATTATAAAGAAATGAGGTGCTGCTATACTGTCTTTCCAAAAAACCTCTGTTGGAACAACAGTAGCAAACATATTTTCAAATAGAAAAACAAAAAGGAGCAAAAGAGGAAGAGCTGCTCTTTTTAAAATCTTCATCATCTCTTCTCCTCCTCCTATTCTAATGGCGCTGAAGGCGTTTCACGTTTAGCAACCATAAGATGCTCTACGTCATTTAAATCAGCGGCTGGTTTTACATAAGCTGTTTTTGTTAAACCGTATGGATCCGGCTGAACATCAACAATTTTTCCAATTACAAGGCCTTTTGGGAAAATATCACCAAGTCCAGATGTTACAACTAGTTGATCTTTCTCTACCTTAGCATCAGAGCCAATCTTTGTGAAAAGAAGTAAGTGCTTTTCTTTGTCGTAACCTTCAATCAATCCAAAGATTTTCTCGTCACCTTGTACGATAGCAGAAACACGATTTGTTCGGCTCATAGAGCTTAGTAATTCTACTGATGATGTAAACTGAGATACACTTTTCACTCGTCCAACTAAACCTTGTGAAGTTACTACAGCCATATCTTTTTTAATTCCTTGCTGTGCCCCTTTATCAATTCCAATTAAATCGTACCATTTATCTGGATTACGAGAAACAACAGTCGCTGGAATTTCAGTATAACCGCTATTCAACTCTTTTTTACCCGTTAACTCTTGTAGTTTCTTTTTATCATCTTCTAATTGTTTTACTTTTCCTGATAGTTCTGCATAATTATCTAATTTTGCTTTTAATTCTTTATTCTCTTCATACGTGCGCTTTACATCTTCCACATCTTCAAAGAATCCAGCTACGTATTTCGCTGGCTTTTGGAATACACGCTCTACAACACCGACAGTATCTTTAATAAACTGCTCTGGCCACGTCAAACTATTCCGTTCTTTCAATGAGATTCCAATCAATGCCACGAGAAGAATAATACTAACTAACAAAACAATTAATCTTTTGTTTAAGAAAAACTGTGGCACGTTCACACCCTCTTAATTTTACTGATTTTTATTTTGCAATATTATCGAGCAGCAGTTTTGAAAAGATCGATATTGTCTAATGCTTTACCCGTTCCAATTGCTACGCAATCTAATGGGTCTTCTGCAACAAGAACTGGCATATTTGTTTCTTCACTAATCACTTTATCTAAATTACGTAGTAATGCTCCGCCACCTGTCAATACGATACCACGGTCCATAATATCTGCTGCTAATTCAGGTGGAGTTTTCTCTAACGTATTTTTAACAGATTCTACAATTGCATCTACTGTATCTTTTAATGCATCTGCAATTTCTTCTGGCTGAATTAGTACTGTTTTTGGTAAACCACTTACTAAATCACGACCGCGAATTTCCATAGGCTCGATACCTTCTGGCTCGCCTGCAGAACCGATTTCTAATTTTAATGCTTCAGCTGTTCTTTCACCGATCATTAAGTTATAGCTTTTCTTAATGTACTGAATGATTGAATCATCCATATCATCACCAGCAACACGAACTGATTGGCTTGTTACAATACCACCTAAAGAAATGATTGCAACTTCTGTTGTACCGCCACCGATATCAACAACCATACTACCAGTTGGCTCCCAAACAGGTAAGTTTGCACCGATTGCCGCTGCAAATGGTTCTTCAATTGGATAAGCGTCACGAGCACCAGCTTGACGAGTCGCATCAATTACTGCACGTCTTTCTACAGCTGTAATACCAGACGGTACACATACCATTACGTAAGGCTTACGTGAGAAGAATCCATTTGATTTTTGAGCTTGTTGAATGTAATATTTCATCATTGTTGCTGTCGTTTCGTAATCAGCAATTACACCGTCTTTCATTGGGCGAAGTGCCACAACGTTTCCTGGTGTACGACCAATCATTTGTTTTGCATCGCTACCTACAGCAACGATTTGTTTCGTATCAGTTTGTAACGCTACTACTGAAGGTTCACGTAAAACTACACCTTTTCCTTTTACATATACAAGCGTGTTTGCAGTTCCTAAATCTATTCCAAGATCGCGAGTAAAGCCACCAAATCCAAACATATTTTTTATCTTCCTTTCTTGTTTTCACGGACTCATTTTTTCTTACTTTATATTATAAAAACAGTACGTTTTTTATATCTTTATCCTTCTTGTAGATAAATTTCTACAAAAAACTCATAAATCACATTATAAAACAAAATAAGTAAAAAGCATAGTCTTAAATATGACCTTTTTCCTTTAAACTCACGAATTTATGGTCACCTATTATAATATGGTCAAGCACTTCAATTCCGATAATTCGACCGCATTCTACTAAGCGTTTTGTTACTTCGATATCTTCTCTGCTCGGCGTCGGGTCTCCTGAGGGATGGTTATGAAGACATATGATAGAGGCTGCTGCACGGCGGAATGCTTCTTTAAAAACTTCCCTTGGATGTACAATTGATGTGTTTAAACTTCCAATAAAAATCGTTTGCCTATGTATAACTTGATTTTTTGTGTTTAAATATAAACATACAAAATGCTCCTGCTGCAGGAAGCGCATTTCTTCCATCATATATCTCGCACAATCTTCTGGGCTTCGGATGCTATATCTATTTTGATATTCTAAACGTACCATCCTTCTACCAAGTTCAAAAGCGGCTATAAGCTGGGCTGCCTTTGCAATCCCAACACCATGTATACTGACAAGCTCTTCTAACGTTGCATCTTTCAACATACGTAAACCATCAAAGTGATGTAAAATTTTATCTGATAACTTTAAAACTGTTTCTTCTTTAGAACCTGTTCTGAGTAACACTGCAAGAAGCTCCCGATTCGATAAACTCCCAGCTCCTTCTAACAATAAACGCTCCCGTGGCTGTTCTTCTTTGACAACATCACGAATACCGTTCATTTCTCCACCCCTTTTATTTGTTCTCTCAAAGAAAATCCCATGCAATTCTACGCATGGGTTACATCAATATTAAATTGTTTTAATTCCCGAACAAGACGTGAAATTGGTAACCCGACTACACTATAGTAGTCCCCTTGAATATGTTGAACAAAAATAGATCCTTTACCTTGAATTCCATAACTTCCTGCTTTATCAAGAGGCTCTTTTGATGCAACGTATACGTCAATTTCCTCTTCTGTTAATTCCCAAAACATAACTTCTGTACGCTCATAAAAAGTGACTGTTTTGTCTTTTGCTATAATTGCAACACCCGTATACACTTCATGTGTTTTCCCTGATAATAATCGTAACATTTCTTTCGCCTCATCCTCATTAGAAGGCTTTCCAAGAACACGCGAATCATATGTAACAATTGTGTCTGCACCTAACACAATGTGATCACCATTCGTTTCTGCTACCGCAGATGCTTTTTGCAGGGCAAGAGACATAACAATATCAGAAGGTGATGAGTACGCACCAATCGTTTCTTCTACTTCACTTACAACGATTTCAAACGGTACACCTGCTAACTCAAGCAATTCCTTTCTGCGAGGTGATCCTGAAGCTAAAATAATTTTTCTCATATTTTCTCCTTCCTTTCTCACATGAAGCAGAATCATTTACAACAATCGTATCAAAGGAATAGTTTGTCCACAAATGAAAGAAATATTATTTTCTCTAAACAAAATAATACTTCCTTACTAAAATACGATTATATTCCTGCCATAGAGAAAGCGCTTTGCTCTAAATTCAAAAGAAAAGAAAGAAGTACCTATACCTCTTCCTTCGTCATTTCATTATCCTATTATTTCACCTTTTGTGAAACAATTTTTTCATATGAAAGTATACCATCAATAATAACTTGATTTAATTTCGCCAAAGATTCCTTATCACCTTTTCCATCCTTCACTGTTTGCACAGCTACTGACGTATACATATACAATTTCTTCGCTTCTTCTTGCTTCATACTTTTCCCTTCTTTTTCAATCGCTTTCCACTCTTTTTCAATCGCACCTATATCTTTTGTATTACTTTTTCCACTAGCTTGTACGCTGGAAGCATATTTTGCTAAATGAGTATATAATGGCTGTACTTTTGTTAAAAACGCCCCGACTTCTTTATCATCTTTAAGTAACGCTTTATCTGTTATATCCCAGTTTTTTTTCAATACGGAGACATTATCATTTTTATACTGCGTCATTAATTGATTTATGCCCTGTTCATCGCTAGCAACACCAACAACTAATGCATACTTATCACCGCTCGGTTTTAAAGCTGCGACGCCTCCATTGCCTTTCCACTCTTCAAGAGCAGCCTGTCCCTTTTCTTCAGAAGAATAAATTCCTCCTTGAACAAAAAATAATTTCATTGGATCTAATAACGTTCCTGTCTGTGCTTTTGTTTTTTCCTCTTTTGGTGCTGGTGTTTGTTCTGCCGTTCCACCCACCTTTGATTCTTCATTTTGCATCTGCTTCGAAGCTGTTACTTCACTTCCCCCTGTCGCCCCTTGTCCTTTAAGTAACTGTAGCATTCCCATCCCAAACGCCGTACCAATAACAATCGCAGTTGCAACGATTGCAATTAATGTATTGCTCCACTTCTTTCGTATTTTTTCCGTAGACGCTAATTTCGCTTTTTGAAACGGAACAACGTTTTTTGGTCTTTCACTTTCTACTACCATCCATTCAAATTCATCTTTCTTCTTCTCCTCATACTTCGCTTCTGTTCCATTCACTTTCACTGAGATCGTTCGTGATTGCTTGTCCATACACTCACACCTCACCTCTTATCGTTGTCCGCATCATATCATATTCATTTCACAAAAAAACGAGATATTTGTCAGAGGAATTCGCCAAATAACCCTATATATTTATCTTATATGTATGCATTTGACTTCATTTGTAGAACAAAAAAACTAGATAGCAAAGACTATCTAGTTTTTTTCGCGAATATATTTTCGAACTTCCGAAATGAAATAAAGAGAACCTGTTATGATAAAAACATCATTTTCTCCAAGCATTTCAACCTTCGTATCAATTGCCTCTTTCCAATTTTCAAAAATTAATTTTGACTCTTTCTTTGAATACGATGCAAGCTCACCTGCTGAAATAGCACGATCAAAGGCGAATGTTGTAAAAATAATTTCATCGGCGATGGTTTCTAATTGCCCTACCATATTATGCAATTGTTTATCACCAAGGGCAGTAAATAAAACTATTACATTTTTATCTTTGTAATGTGATTCTACCGTTTTCACAAGACTTTCAATACCTTCTGGGTTATGAGCACCATCTATAATAATATCTGGATTACTTTGCAGTTTTTCAAAGCGCCCCACCCAATACGCTTCCTTTAATCCAGTTCTTATTTCTTCTTCCTCAATTAAAAATGATAAATATGTTTTCACATACATGACTGCCATAAGTGCAAGTGCTGCGTTTCCTACTTGATGACTGCCTTTCATTGAGATTTGCACATCTTTAAAAGAGGCGAAAGGACAAGTGAAATCGAACTGTTCTCCATCTTCGCTAGACTGTTTATGTAACGCTGTAAAATGCTTGCCCATCTCGTATAAGTTTGCATGATTTTCCTTTGCAACCTTTTGAATGACTTGCAATGCTTCCTCATCTTGTACACCAGTAATAACTGGAACACCAGACTTAATAATCCCTGCCTTTTCATATGCAATTTCTCCTAGTGTATTCCCTAAAATATGCATATGATCGTGGCCGATATTTGTAATAATCGTGAGAACAGGATGAATAACATTCGTAGAATCAAAGCGCCCTCCAAGCCCTGTTTCAAATAAAACAACATCGCAGAAATTGACTTTACCGAAATAACAAATTGCCATAACAGTAATAATTTCAAACTCAGTCGCTTCCCCTAAATCCGTCTCATCTAGTTTTTCAACGACTGGCTTTACCATCTTTACAAGTTCAGTAATCTCTTCATCTGCAATTGGTGTTCCATTCACACTAATACGTTCGTTAAATGTTTCAATATAAGGAGAGGTAAATGTTCCTACCTTATATTTTGCGTCCTCTAACATGTAGCGCATATATGTTAACGTTGAACCTTTTCCATTTGTACCAGCAAGATGAATACATTTTATGTGACGCTCTGGATTTCCGAGCTCTTCTAGCATCCATCTCATTCTTTCTAATCCTGGTTTAATACCAAACTTCAATCGGCTATGAATCCACCCTATCGCTTCTTCGTATGTATGTATCACGTATGCTTTCCCCTTTCAACAGACAACCTTTATACTCCTATTATACGCAAAGAAAAGAGACTCACCAATATAGTGAGCCTCTAAAAAAACATTTTACTTTTCAAGATCTACTAGACGTTGACGAACTGCTTCGCGTTTTTCTAGGTAATCTTGCTCTTTCGCACGCTCTCCTTCAATAACTGCTGCAGGAGCTTTCGCTACGAAACCTTGGTTTGAAAGTTTCTTCTGTACACGTTCTACTTCTTTGTCGAACTTCTCAAGTTCTTTCTCAAGACGCGCTCTCTCTTCATCAAGATTGATAAGATCAGCTAACGGTAAGAATAACTCTGCACCCGATACGATTGCAGTCATTGCTTTTTCTGGCGCTTGTAAATCCGTTTGAATTGTTAATTCGCTTGGGTTACAGAAACGCTCAATGTAAGAGCTGTTTTTCGTAAGTTGAGCAAGTACAGCCTCATCTTTCGCTTTAATTTGCATTTGAACTTTTTTGCTCATTGGTGTATTAACTTCTGCACGAATGTTACGAACAGAGCGAATGATATCAACTAGAAGGTGCATTTCTGCTGCAGCTTCTGTATCTTGTAAATCTTCGCGAACTGTTGGCCACGCCGCTACTGTAATAGACTCGCCTTCATGCGGTAAATGTTGCCAAATCTTCTCTGTTACGAATGGCATGAATGGGTGTAACAGACGCATTGTTCGGTCTAATACGTAAGCTAAAATAGAACGAGTTGTTTTCTTAGCTGCTTCATCTTCACCGTATAGTGGAAGTTTCGCCATTTCAATGTACCAGTCACAGAAATCATCCCAGATAAAGTTGTATAATGAACGACCAGCTTCACCGAACTCATATTTATCCATGTTACGTGTTACGCTTTCGATTGTTTCGTTTAAGCGAGTTAAAATCCACTTATCCGCAACTGATTTTTCACCAGTTAAATCGATTTCTTCATACTTCATGTCATCCATGTTCATTAATACGAAACGTGATGCATTCCAAATTTTATTAATGAAGTTCCAAGTAGATTCTACTTTCTCCATGCTGAAGCGTAAATCTTGACCTGGTGCGCTTCCTGTTGATAAGAAGAAACGCATTGCATCTGCACCGTACTTCTCGATAACATCCATTGGATCAATACCGTTACCAAGAGATTTACTCATTTTACGACCTTGCTCATCACGAACTAAACCGTGAATTAATACATCTTTAAATGGACGCTCGCCTGTAAACTCTAAACCTTGGAAAATCATACGAGATACCCAGAAGAAGATGATGTCATAACCAGTTACTAAAGCATCTGTTGAATAGAACTTTTTAAAGTCTGCTGCCTCTTCATTTGGCCAACCAAGTGTTGAGAACGGCCATAACGCTGAACTGAACCACGTATCAAGTACGTCGTTATCTTGATTCCAGTTTTCAATATCTGCTGGTGCTTCTGTACCTACGTATACTTCACCAGTTTCTTTATGATACCAAGCTGGAATACGGTGTCCCCACCATAATTGACGAGAAATACACCAGTCGTGAATGTTTTCCATCCAACGTAAATATGTGTTTTCGAAACGCTCTGGTACGAACGTTACTTTCTCTTCTTCTTTTTGTTGAAGCTCTACTGCCTTTTCAGCAAGTGGAGCCATTTTTACGAACCATTGTGTTGATAAGTAAGGCTCAACTACTGCACCACTACGCTCACTATGACCTACTGAATGCATATGAGGCTCGATTTCTACTAATACGCCCGCTTCTTGTAAATCTTTTACTAACGCTTTACGGCATTCGAAACGATCCATGCCGTTATACTTACCAGCTTTTTCGTTCATCGATCCATCTTCGTTCATTACTAAAATACGTGGTAAGTCATGACGGTTACCTACTTCAAAGTCATTCGGGTCATGAGCTGGTGTAATTTTTACAACGCCTGTTCCGAAATCTTTTTCTACGTATTCATCAGCAATAATCGGAATCTCACGGCCTACGATTGGAAGTGTAACTGTTTTTCCGATTAAATGTTTGTAACGATCGTCTTCTGGATGAACTGCTACTGCTGTATCACCAAGCATCGTTTCTGGACGAGTAGTCGCAAGACGAATATGACCAGAGCCATCTGTTAATGGATAGTTCATATGGTAGAATGCACCTTGAACTTCTTTATGAATTACTTCAATATCAGAAAGAGCTGTGCGTGTTGCTGGATCCCAGTTGATAATATATTCACCGCGGTAAATTAAGCCTTTTTCGTATAATTGAACGAATACTTTATTAACCGCATCAGATAAACCTTCGTCTAATGTGAAACGTTCACGAGAATAGTCTAGTCCTAAACCAACTTTCCCCCATTGTTGACGAATGTGAGACGCGTATTCCTCTTTCCATTCCCAAGCTTTTTCAAGGAATTTCTCACGGCCAAGATCGTAACGTGAAATACCTTCTTCACGAAGTTTCCCTTCTACTTTCGCTTGCGTTGCGATACCCGCATGGTCCATTCCTGGAAGCCATAATACATCGTAACCTTGCATACGCTTCGTACGAGTTAAAATATCTTGAAGAGTTGTATCCCAAGCATGACCTAAGTGTAACTTACCAGTTACGTTCGGAGGTGGAATTACAATTGTGTATGGTTGTTTCTTCTCATCTCCTGTTGCTTCGAAATATTTGCCTTCAAGCCACCATTGATAAAGGCCTTCTTCAACGGACATATGATCATATTTAGTTGGTAAATTCTTTTCCGTGTTTGACATTATTTTCCCTCCTTAAAATAAAAAATGCCCCTCATCCAAAAAGGACGAGGGACATCGCGGTACCACCTTTATTTACAAACAAATTCAGGAATTTGCTTATACTCTTAATTTGATAACGGACAAATCCGTCTTTTCCTAATGAGAACTATTCCGTTCAGAAAAGATGCTCCAGGGCTACCTTCTAACATAACTATCTAGAGAATCTCCCAGCTAATGATTCTCCTCTCTGAAGACGTTTCTTGTTATACTCTTCCCCTTCAAGGCATTTATATGATTGTTAATTATTATATACAATAGTGTAAAAAACGAAACCCTATTCGTCAAGATAAATTTAATACTACGGCTTTTTGGACGAGCGAAAAAAAAAGATAAGTAGAGATACTACTTATCTTTTTATCCGTTCCCTTGCTGGGCAGCTTGTAATTGCGACAGGAAATATTCTATATTGCTAACGAGCCAATGCGATTGTTGTAAGCTCTTTACTCCAAGAAGTTCATTTTCCTCATTACGGCTCTCTCTTCTTTTCTTATAAGACTGAATTTGCCGAATAAATTGTGATGGATACGTCATATACGCAAACATGAGTAGTTGCTCTTCTTTCGTAAAAGGGAAATTTTTTTGGTACATTTGATACCATTCAAACCGATCACTTCGTGCAATTGGATATGTGTTTAACGACCGAGAATAAAATCCCACAATATCTTGCACAGGTGTTGCAAACTTTGATTTTTCTAAACTAATAAAATAGCCATTTCGTTCATAGTCGAATAAAAAGTGATTAAGTGATACGTTACCATGTACAAACGTAATGCGTGTTGTCTCTTTTTCTTTCATCGCATCGTTCCACTCATTTAATTGCTTCGTTGCAAACTCACGCGCCCTCATTACATGATGATAGTACGTACAATATTGCAGTTCAAATGGTGACATATACCACTTCGCTTCAGATTCTACGAGAAACTCTTCTAGCATTTCGCCATCATTCTCCCAGCGATCGGATATATTTGTATAATGTTTTTCTAGATCCTCTTCAGTATACGTTTCTTCTTTTACTGTTTTTTGATGCAACGTTCCGAGAGTTTGAAACATTTTATGGTATTGATCATTATCCTCGCCGTTCCCTTCCGCACGTTCTAACCAAGGCATTAAATAATAATTATACGTCCCGTCACTTAAAATATAATTTCCATCTGTCGCATGGTATATAGGTACATAATTTGAAAAACCTTTCTCCTTCAAATATTGAATATGATGCAGAAAGTTATTCCGCTCTAACTTTCTGCCTTCTATTTTCTTGAGCGCATATGGACCTTGATTCGTATAAATTTTCGTTACACTTCCGTGCTCTTCCATATGCTGCGTATCCAATCTATATTGCCTTACAATGGGTTCATAGCGATTTCGTAATTCCATATCCATACGAATAACCCTTTCTATTCAAAACATAGCCTTTAGAAAAATAAGTGAGTGAAAACACTCACTTATTTCGCTTTTGTTCTTGAAACGGGAATATAGATAATTTGCCCTGTAGTTAAATATATATCTTCTGTTTGATTAACACGATATAAGTTTTGTACAGACGTTTCATAACGATCTGCAACAGATTCAATTGTATCCCCTTCTTGCACGAAATACATTCTTAACTTTGTAAATTCTTCTTCCGGCTCTTTCGTAAATAATTTCGTTAAATAAAGCGCATTTTCATCTCGCTGTGAATACGTTTCTTCTTCTTGCTCTTCTTGTTTCTTCGCTTTTTCTTTCTTGAAATCTTTTCTTCCGAACAATTCAAATTGTGGCGTTGTTTCTTTCTCCTCTTCACTCTCTACAAATTCATGTTCCTCTATTTCCTCTTCCTCTACTTCCTGCTCTTTTCTTTCTTCTAGTTGGAACGGTTCAAATGCGTAATCTTCCCACTCATTTGATTCCTTATAGGCTGGTTCTTCCATGTGCGGCGTTGGTCTATTTTCATCCTCTTGTACTGGATCATCTTCTAACTCAGCATACGCCGTTTCTTCCTCTTCATCCTCGATTCTTTCTTCATCACATAAACCAGTGATAGATATATCCGCTAATAATTGTAAGCAACCATTTTCCTTTAATTCATAATCAAATTCCTCGATAGATACATATAGTTCTTCAATTACTTTCACACGGTTTCTTGGAATTGATATTTCAAGTGGAAAGGAATGAACAAGTTCATTAATCCCATCTTCCCTTGTTTCTACATAATCAATTGACTTCGCTGGTGATAGATCTCTTAATGAATAAGCTGAATCATCTTGCCGTGCAACATACTCTCCCGTTAAATCTAATTGCCCTCTCACGATAACTTCATGATCAAGCTCTTCTATCTCAACGTCTGGATCTAACGAAATTGACAAAAGTTCTTCGACTTCCTGTCCTTTTTGGAACCAAACAGATTCTTTTAATGAAAAACGTAATGAATGATCTGTTGCCACTTCTTTTCCCCCTCCCAAACTATATGTCATTACAGATTTATGTGTGGAAAGCGGACTTTATGAATAAAAAAAATCGCTCCCCTTATGGAGAACGATTTTCTTTCATCAATTAAGCTTTTAATTTTGACATTGCAATTTCAGCCGCTGCAATCGTCGCCTCAATATCTGCATCGCTATGTGCTGTCGATAAGAATAGACCTTCGAATTGAGATGGCGGTAAGAATACACCTTGTTCTACCATTTCACGATAGTAAGCCGCAAAGAATTCTAAGTTTGAAGATTTTGCTGCATCGTAATTAATAACTGGTTCATCTGTAAAGAAGATACCAATCATAGAACCTGCACGGTTAATGCGATGCGGAATACCATGTTTTTCAGCCGCTTTACGTAAGCCAGCTTCTAACATTTCAGCTTTACGCTCGAATTCTACATATGATTCTGGCGTTAACTGCACTAACGTTTCATAACCTGCTGCCATTGCAAGTGGGTTACCTGATAAAGTACCCGCTTGGTAAATTGGCCCGCTCGGTGCAACTTGGCGCATAATTTCTGCTTTACCACCGTATGCTCCTACTGGTAATCCACCACCGATTACTTTACCTAAACAAGTTAAGTCAGGTGTTACACCGTAATAACCTTGTCCACAATTGTAAGCAACTCGGAATCCTGTCATTACTTCATCAAAAATAAGCAATGCACCATTTTGCTCTGTTACTTCACGAAGGCCTTCTAAAAATCCTGGTTGTGGTGGAACAACACCCATATTTCCTGCTACTGGTTCTACAATTACACAAGCAATATCATCACCGAATTGTTCGAAAGCGTATTTCACACTTTCTAAATCGTTATACGCTACTGTAATCGTATTTTTCGCTACGCCTTCTGGTACACCAGGGCTATCTGGTAAACCTAGCGTTGCCACACCAGAACCCGCTTTAATTAATAACGAATCACCATGACCATGGTAACAACCGATAAATTTCAAAATTTTATTACGGCCTGTATAACCACGAGCTAAACGTAGCGCACTCATTGTCGCTTCTGTTCCAGAGTTAACCATACGTACAATCTCAATTGATGGTACACGCTCAATAACAAGTTTCGCTAATTTATTTTCAATTTCCGTTGGGGCACCGAAGCTTGTACCTCTTTCAGCAACAGCTTTTAACGCTTCAACAACACGATCATTTGCATGGCCATGAATTAAAGGACCCCATGATAATACGTAATCGATGTATTCATTTCCATCGATATCATATACTTTAGAGCCTTTTCCACGCTCCATAAACAATGGATTCATACCGACAGACTTAAAGGCACGAACGGGGCTATTTACGCCACCAGGCATTAAATCTTGTGCTTCTTCAAACGCTGCAATCGACTTATCAAACTTTTTCATTATTTAGCGCCTCCTTCTTGTAACCATCTTGCTGCATCTTTTGCATGATACGTAATAATTAAATCTGCTCCTGCACGTTTCATGCTAATTAATTTTTCAAGTACAACTTCTTTTTCATTAATCCAACCATTTTGCGCTGCCGCTTTAATCATCGAATATTCGCCACTTACGTTATAAGCAACGACTGGTAAATTAAAGTTATTTTTCACATCACGAACGATATCTAAGTAAGAAAGAGCTGGCTTTACAATTAAGAAATCTGCCCCTTCCATTACATCTGATTCTGCTTCACGGAATGCTTCCATACGGTTCGCTGGATCCATTTGATATGTTTTACGATCCCCAAATTGTGGTGCACCGTGTGCCGCATCACGGAATGGCCCGTAAAATGCTGATGAATATTTCACAGCGTACGACATAACTGGTACATGTCCAAAACCATTTTCATCTAATGCATGGCGAATTGCTGTTACGAATCCATCCATCATATTTGACGGCGCAATAATGTCCGCTCCTGCTTTCGCTTGGCTTACAGCTGTTTTCGCAAGGACTGCAAGAGACTCGTCATTTAAAATAATACCATCTTCAATTACACCGCAATGACCATGGCTTGTGAATTGACATAAACATGTATCCGCAACTACTACTAGATCAGGGAATTCACCTTTAATTTGCTTAATTGCACGTTGCACAATTCCATGATCACAATATGCTGATGATCCAACTTCATCTTTTTCAGCAGGTAAACCAAATACAATAACAGAACGAATACCTAAATCAACAACCTCTTGCATTTCAGCTTGTAATAAATCTAAAGACATTTGATATACGCCTGGCATAGAAGGCACTTCATTACGAACATTTTCGCCTTCTAATACAAAAATAGGGTAAATAAAATCTTCCGTATGTAAAAACGTTTCACGCACAAGCGCACGCATATTACCGCTTTGTCTTAAACGACGATGACGATTAAATTGTAAAGAGTTCATAGATTTCTATCCCCATTCTTTTATTTTATAGATTCACAAACGCATTGTAGTAATGCTTCTACAGTGTAATCTTTCGGCATAATAATATGCGGAAAATAAAGGCTCGCCTCTTTTTCCGTAATAGGCCCTATACAAGCAATTGTACATTTTTTTGTCCATTCTCTCCAGTTTGTCCCCTCAAGTAAACGAACAAAACTAGTAACAGTTGAAGGACTCGTAAATGTAATAATGTCTACTTTCTCTGCTTCTAACGTTTCTATAAGCTCTCGCTTTTTCTCTACATTTTCTTTCGCACCATATACGATTATCTCATCTAGAGAAACACCAATTTCGCGAAGTGCAACTGGAATTACATCTCTTGCTAAATTCCCTTTCGGAAATAAAATGCATTCGTTTCCACTTAATTTTTTTGCAAACTCTTCTGCAAATACTTCTGCAACAAATGAAGTTGGAACAAAGTCCACTTCATAGCCCCGCTTTTCTAACTCTAAACTTGTTTTCACGCCTACTGCAGCAATTTTAGTCGTTACGGGTAGCTTCTTTCCCAAACGATCTAGAAAAAAAGCTACCCCATTTTTACTCGTAAAAATAACCCAGTCATAAGAATGTAGCTGTCCTGCTATATGTTGAATTTGCCTATGAGACATACCTTCCATACGCAAAAGCGGAATTTCCAATGGAATTCCGCTCTTTTCTTTCACCGCTACACTCATTTGTTTCGCTTGATGCTGGGCACGTGTAATCAATACCGTTTTGCCAGCGAGAGCGTTCATATTTATTGTTGCCCCTTATTTGCAGCAAGAATGAGTTCTTTTGCGCCTTGTTTAATTAAACGGTCCGCAGCCTCTAATCCTACTTCCTTTGGATTAGTTCCTACTACTGTCTCTTTCAATAAAACAGAACCATCCATAGACCCGACAAGAGCTGTTAATTCGATTGCATCGTTTTCTGTAAGAGTTGCGTATCCAGCGATTGGAACTTGGCATCCACCTTCAAGTTTATGAAGAAATACTCGTTCTGCTGCCACTGTTCTTTCTGTTACTGCATCATTTATATGCGCTAACAACTGTAGTAAATCCTTATCATCTTCACGGCACTCAATTGCTAATGCGCCTTGTCCTACAGCAGGTACACATAACGTCTCATCTAAATGTTCTGTAATAACTTCATCATCCCAGCCCATTCTTTGTAATCCAGCTGTCGCTAAAATAATTGCATCGTAATCTTCTTCTTTTAATTTACGTAAACGTGTATCGATATTTCCGCGAATCCACTTCACTTGTAAATCTGGTCTCGCAGCTAATAATTGTGCACTACGTCTTAAACTACTCGTACCTAAAATAGCGCCTTCTGCTAACTCTTTAAACGATGCTGCGTTTTTTGAGATAAAAGCATCACGAGGGTCAACACGCTTCGGTGTACAGCCAATCATTAATCCTTCCGGAAGTACGGCCGGCATATCTTTCATACTATGTACAGCCATATCAATTTCTTTCGTAAGTAACGCATGTTCAATCTCTTTAACAAACAAACCTTTTCCGCCTACTTTTGAAAGAGTAACATCTAAAATAACATCGCCTTTTGTGACGATTTCTTTCACTTCAAATTCATATGGTAATCCTAGCGCTTTTAACTGATCAATAAACCAGTTTGTTTGCGTTAATGCTAATTTACTCTTTCGTGACCCTACAATAATTTTGCGCATAATTTTCTCTCCTCATTATAAATACCAAAAGTGGAAGTTGGATAAACTGCTTAATAGAAAAATATTAATTAGCATTACGAGAAATGCTCCAATGTTCCACTGCACGATTTTCTTCCCTTGCAACACATCTGCCGCTCGTAAATATAGGCCAGCACAATATACAAATAGAACGACAAAAGACCCGATCACTTTCGTATCATACCAATGGAAATTGTCCAATTTTGTATATCCCCATATGCATCCTAATAAAATAGCTAGTAAGAAAAATGGAACAGAAAATAAATTTAATCCGTAAGACATCGATTCTAACTTCGGTAAATTCCCCAATCTTCTTAATCTCGCATTCCATTTTTTCTTTTTTAATAGGCGATATTGCAATAAATACATAATAGAAAAAATGAACGATACAGTGAACGTTGCATAAGAAATAATAGCCATACCAACATGGACATATACAAGTTCCGAAACTAATTGCTCTGCAAGTACCGGCGACATCTTTCCGAGCGGTGTAAAAATAGAAAAAGCGCTTACGCCAAATGCGACAACATTTGTAAAAAAGACTAAAAAATCGATTCTCATAAATCGATTAATGACTAATGACATCGTAATCAATAGCCAAACATAAAAATAAATCCCTGATAATAAAGTTAATATAGGATTCGTTTCTGAATCTGTAGCCCGAAGTAACATGAAGATAGACTGCAGAACCCATACAATCGAAAGTAACCAAAAAGCAAATCGGTTCGCCTTTCGGTTACTTTGGAAATAATCTATAAAATATAAACTAATGCTACAAGCATATAAAATAATTGCAATATGATAAATAATACTGTTATTTAAAAAGCTCATCCGATCATCCTTCCAAATTATAAAGATGGAACGGATGGTGTCCATGCTCTTTTATGTTCTACTTCTTCCGCACAACTCTCTACGTCTTCCATTTCTAAATCGAAAATCTTTGCAAATAACGCTAATTTTTCGTCCGCTCCCTCTTCCGCAGCTATTTCTTTCGCTACTAAAATTGGGTCTTTTAATAATTGATTAATAATACTTTTCGTATGCTTACTAATTACTTTTCTCTCACGATCACTAAGATTCGGTATTTTTCGTTCCAGACTTTCCATCGTTTCACTTTGGATAGCAAGCGCCTTATCACGAAGAGCTGATATTAACGGAACAACACCAAGTGTACTTAACCACGTTTTAAATAAAACAATTTCCTCTTCAATCATAAATTGAATTTTCTCTGCTTCTTTCAAACGTTCAGCACGATTTGCTTCCACTACTCCTTGCAAATCATCAATGTCATATAAGAAAGAACCTTCTAGCTCATCAATCGCTGGATCAATATCACGTGGCACTGCAATGTCAACCATAAATAAAGGACGACCAGAGCGCATTTTCTCTACCTTTGTCATCATCTCTTTCGTAATGACATACTCAGATGCACCAGTTGAACTAATTAAAATATCTGCTTCTAATAGTGCACATTGCAATTCACTTAAAGGCTTTGCATGTCCCATATATTTCTCAGCCACTACTTCTGCTTTTGAAAGAGTCCTATTCATGACTGTTACTTTACGAGCACCGCTTCCATATAAGTTTTGCAGCGCCAGTTCACCCATTTTGCCAGCACCAAGAATAAGTACATGACAATCTGTTAGCTCGCCGAATATTTTCTTCCCAAGCTCGACAGCAGCATAACTAACCGACATCGCACTTTCACCTATTGTCGTTTCTGAGTGCGCACGTTTCGCTAGCGTAACTACTTGCTTAAACAATTCATTAAAAATGGTGCCTGTTGCTTTTACTTGTTGCGCTTCTAAAAAGCTATCTTTTATTTGACCTAAAATTTGCGTTTCTCCGACTACCATAGAATCTAAACCGCACGTTACGCGGAATAAATGATCTATTGCACCATCTTGTTCAAAAATAGTTAAATATGGTGCGACTTCTTCTATTTCAAGCTGAAACCAATCAGCTAAAAACTTCTTAATATAATACCGTCCCGTGTGTAATTGATCGACAACAGCGTAAATCTCAGTGCGATTACAAGTTGATACAATGACATTCTCTAACACGCTCTTTTGATTTTGTAATGTAGTCATTGCTCGCTCTAGCTCTGCTGCCTGAAATGTGAGTTTCTCACGAAATTCTACAGGGGCTGTTCGATAATTTACACTAACAACAAGAA
Organism: Bacillus sp. 5w2; assembly: GCF_054353775.1. NCBI lineage: Bacteria > Bacillati > Bacillota > Bacilli > Caryophanales > Bacillaceae > Bacillus > Bacillus sp. 5w2. Next base: position 40,762 of record NZ_JBTIWT010000019.1, read on the forward strand.
TATGCACGCAGCATGTCCCCCTTCACCCGTTTTATCACTTTATCTACTATCATAATACAACTTTCCTCTTATGAATCTGACAATCGTGTGAACAACCGATTATTTTTTATTTATTCTCCGTATGTAGGAAAGGAGATTCAGTAAAATTAATAAAGTTTTTCTACTTTATAATGATTATAAATTAATAACTCTATTTGTACGTTACCAAAAAAAGTCCTCATAATCAAGTGATGGAAACTATTCCATATAAATTATAGCATCATCTTTCCTATCTTCTTTCATCATGAAGGAAAATATGTATGATTGTTCCAAAATGTAGCACATACTTTCTCCATACAATGTATTTGACATTGTACTTTTTTTTCGTTATATTGATTTTACAAAATTAAATTGCGCACAACTTAATTAGAAGGGAGTTATGTATGACGGAGAATTCTTTGCATCTAGATAACCAACTTTGTTTTTCTATTTACGCTTGTTCTAGGGAAGTTACCCGCTTTTACCGTCCCTATTTAGAAGAAATGGGTATTACGTATCCCCAGTACATTACTTTACTCGTACTATGGGAACAAGACGGACTAACAGTAAAAGAAATTGGAGAGCGTCTATTTTTAGATTCCGGTACGTTAACACCTATGTTAAAACGGATGGAATCATTAAACCTTGTAAAACGTGTTCGTTCCAAAGAAGACGAACGAAAAGTTTGTATTGAATTAACAGAACAAGGTAAAGATTTAAAAGATAAGGCTTGTTCATTACCGACAACGATGGCTACAAATTTAGGAATTACAGAGCAAGAATATCGTTCTTTATTAATTCAATTAAATAAACTAATTGAAACAATGAAAACAATTAATGATAGAAAAGGGGAATAAATATGGATAAATTATATACTGCTTCAGTAACAGCTACAGGCGGAAGAAATGGGAAAGTAGTTTCAGATGATGGCATATTAAATCTTGATGTAAAAATGCCGAAAGCACTAGGTGGTGCAGGCGGAGAGGCAACAAATCCAGAACAACTATTTGCTGCTGGTTATGCCGCTTGTTTTGATAGTGCCTTACAACTTGTCATTCGTACAAAGCGTGTGAAAGTGGAAAGTACAGAAGTAACTGCTCACGTTTCGATTGGAAAGGATACAGATGGAGGTTTCGGCCTATCTGCTGTACTTGATGTACACGTTGCTGGCGTTTCTCATGCCGAAGCACAAGAACTTGTAGAAGCTGCTCACGGTGTATGTCCTTATTCAAAAGCAACGAGAGGTAATATTGAAGTTACATTAAACGTAAGATAAAAGTATATATAAAAAAACGCGCGACATTTGTCACGCGTTTTTTGTTTTTGTCATTCTATGAATTGCCTTCCACGCTTCTTCTTTTCCAAGTCCTGTTTCAGAAGAGAATAGAACAATTTCATCGCCAATTTCAACAGCAAGCGTTTCTTTTACAACTTTTAAATGCTTTTGCCATTTCCCTTTCGGAATTTTATCAGCTTTCGTCGCAATAATAATTGTTGGGATTTCATAATGCTTTAAGAAATCATACATCATCACGTCATCGTTTGTTGGTTGGTGACGTAAATCAACTACTAATACAGCTGCGTCTAATTGCTCACGCGTTGTAAAGTATGTTTCAATCATCTTGCCCCATGCTGCGCGCTCTGATTTAGATACTTTCGCATATCCATAACCTGGAACGTCAACAAAATGCATCATCTCATTGATTAAGAAAAAGTTTAATGTTTGCGTTTTTCCTGGTTTAGAGGAAATACGCACTAACTTTTTACGATTTAAAATTTTATTAATAAAGGAAGACTTCCCGACATTTGAACGACCTGCTAATGCAATTTCTGGTAAATCACTGTCTGGATATTGTTCTGGTTTAACAGCACTAATTACAATATCTGCTTTTGTTACTTTCATTGTTTCACTCCTACTAATGCGTGCTCCAATACTTCATCTAAATGAGATGCAAGCACAAACGTAAGGTTTTCTTTTACGCTTTCTGGAATATCATCTAAATCTTTCTCGTTTTCTGCTGGCAAAATAATTTTTGTTAAGCCTGCGCGGTGAGCACTTAATGTTTTTTCTTTTAAACCACCAATTGGTAATACACGACCACGAAGTGTAATTTCACCTGTCATCCCCACTTCTTTACTTACAGGAATACCTGTTAGTGCAGAAATAAGTGCCGTTGCCATCGTAATACCTGCTGACGGTCCATCTTTTGGAACTGCCCCTTCTGGAACATGAATATGAATATCATTTTTCTCATGGAAATTCGGATCAATCTGAAGCTCTTCTGCACGAGAACGAATATAGCTAAACGCTGCTTGTGCGGATTCTTTCATAACATCCCCAAGTTTCCCTGTTAAAATTAATTTCCCTTTACCTGGCGCTACAGAAACTTCAATCGCAAGTGTATCGCCGCCTGCTGCTGTATACGCTAAACCTGTCGCCATACCAACTTGGTCTGTTTTTTCAGCTTGCCCATAACGGAAAATGTGCTTACCCAGTAAATCAACAACATTTTTCTCTGTTACAACAATGCGCTTGCGTTCTGCTGTAACGATAATTTTTGCTGCTTTACGGCAAACTTTTGCAATTTGGCGCTCTAGCGTACGAACACCAGCCTCACGTGTATAATAACGAATAATTTCAAGAAGCGCTTCATCACGTACTTGTAAATTACCTTTTCGTAAGCCATGCTCTTTTAATTGTTTCGGCAATAAATGTTCACGAGCAATGTGAACTTTTTCAAGTTCTGTATAGCCAGCAATCGAAATAATTTCCATACGGTCAAGCAACGGACCTGGAATACTTGAAAGTGTATTAGCAGTTGCTACAAACATAACTTTCGATAGATCATACGGTTCTTCAATGTAATGATCACTGAAATTATGGTTTTGTTCTGGGTCTAACACTTCGAGTAATGCTGCTGATGGATCTCCACGGAAATCGTTAGACATTTTATCAATCTCATCTAATAAGAAGACTGGATTAACTGTTTTCGCCTTTTTCATACCTTGAATAATGCGTCCTGGCATTGCTCCAACGTACGTACGACGGTGACCACGAATTTCAGATTCATCGCGTATCCCACCAAGGGATACACGGACGAAATTACGATTCAATGATGTTGCAATCGAACGTGCTAACGAAGTTTTCCCGACCCCAGGAGGTCCTACTAAGCAAAGGATAGGTCCTTTTAATGAATTCGTTAACTTCTGTACAGCTAAATATTCAAGTACGCGCTCTTTCACTTTCTCCAGACCGTAATGATCTTTGTTTAAAATCTCTTCAGAATGAGCAAGGTCAATCATATCTTCTGTTGCTTCTGTCCACGGAAGCGCTAATAACCAATCCATATAATTGCGAATAACACCGCTCTCCGCAGAACTTGCTGGTAACTTTTCATAACGGTCTAATTCTTTCAGTGCAGCCTTCATTGTTTCTTCAGGCATTCCCGACTTTTCAATTTTCTCACGAAGTTCTTCAACTTCCCCGCCCTTACCTTCTTTATCGCCAAGTTCAGTTTGAATCGCCTTCATTTGCTCACGTAAGAAATATTCTTTTTGCGTGCGCTCCATTGAACGTTTCACTTTTTGTCCAATTTTCTTTTCTAAACTAAGTAACTCTTGTTCATCTTGAATAATTGAAATAAGTGTATGTAATCGTTCCTTCACAGATACAATCTCTAAGATTTCTTGTTTCTGCTTCGTTTTAATTGGCAAGTGAGAAGCAATTAAATCCGCTAATCTTCCTGGCTCTTCTACATCAGCTACCGTTGCAAATGTTTCATTTGAAACTTTTTTCGAAACTTTAATATATTGTTCGAAATGCTCCAGTAACGTACGCATAAGAGCTTTCTCTTCTAGATCATCTTCCACTTCTTCCGTTACCGTTTTAATAGAAACTTGCACTGCATTTTCTTCTTCGATAAACTCTACTACTTCTGCTCTATGTAAACCTTCTACAAGGACACGAAGCGTACCGTTTGGCAACTTTAACATTTGCTTCACTTTCGCCACTGTACCTACACTATATATGTCATCTTCTTTCGGATCATCGATATTCATTTCTTTTTGCATCGCTAAAAAGATGATATTTTCATCCATTGCCGCCTGCTCTAGTGCTTGTATCGATTTATCACGTCCTACATCAAGATGCAGAACCATCGTTGGATATACGAGAACGCCTCTTAATGGTAGGAGGGGTACGATTCTTTCATTCGTATTCATACTAGACATAGCACCTCCATAATAAAATAAACTCCTGTTCAACTATTTTATATTACAATACATCTAGATGCAATTGCAGAGATTCTCCGCAATTGTAAATCCCTCGTTTTTTCTCCCTTATGAAAAGAAAAAGACTCCGCTTAAGCATACAAACTTAAACGAAGTCTGGCAAATTTTATTATCGTTCATCCTCACATTGACTGTGCATCTGTTTCGTCTACAGCAGTATGTATATCAAGCTCTCGATGCATATTTCCCTGCATAAATGTTAGCTCAAATACTTCTTTTAACTTACGAACAGGAATGATTTCAATTCCTTTTATTGTATACAAAAACGGTTGCATGTTTTCAGCAGGAATGATAACTTTCTTAGCACCCGCTTTTTTGGCAGCCTTTATTTTTGCGTACACACCACCAATAGGTTTCACTTCCCCGTGTATACTTATCTCACCCGTCATCGCTACTTCATTATCCACATACGTACGATGCACTGCTGAATATACACCTGTTGCCATAGCGATTCCTGCCGAAGGCCCATCAATCGGAATACCACCTGGAAAATTAATATGTATATCGTACCCTTCTGGCAACACATCTAGAGAACGAAGTACTGTTAATACATTATCTACAGAACCTTTCGCCATACTTTTACGGCGAATTGATTTTGTTTGACTACCAATACTTTCCTCTTCTACAATTCCAGTAACATTTACCGACCCTTTATCTTTCGCCTTGATTGCTGTTACTTCAATTTCTAATAACGCGCCTGTATTCGGTCCGTATACAGCAAGTCCATTTACAAGACCAATTCTTGGAATAGGATAAATACGTTTTTCATATTTCGGTGTAAGTTGACTAGAGTGAACAACCCACTCTATATCTTCATCTTTAATGAAAGAACGTTCTTCATTGATTGCCATGCCAGCAGAAATTTGTACAAGATTAATCGCTTCTCGTCCATTTCTTGCATACATCCCGATCATTTCAATACCATTTTCACCTATTTGCATTTCCACTTTGTCAGCTGCATTCTTCGCAACTTTTTGAATTTCTTCTGTATCTAACTCACGGAAAAACACTTCTAAACAGCGCGACCGAATAGCAGGAGGAATCTCCTCTGGCGAACGTGTCGTCGCACCAACTAAACGAAAATCAGCTGGTAAACCTTTTTGAAAAATGTCATGTATATACGTTGGAATCATCGTATTCTCTTCACTGTAGTACGCACTTTCCAAAAACACTTTTCGATCTTCTAGCACCTTTAACATTTTGTTCATTTGAATCGGGTGTAGTTCTCCGATCTCATCAATAAACAAAATACCACCGTGCGCATCTGTTACCGCACCTTTTTTCGGTTGCGGAATACCTGCTTGCCCCATTGCACCAGCACCTTGATAAATCGGATCATGCACCGAACCAATTAAAGGGTCTGCAATACCACGTTCATCAAACCTTGCTGTCGTCGCATCCAGTTCAATAAATGTTGCATTCGTGCGAAATGGAGATTTCGGATTTCGTTTCGCTTCTTCTAATACAAGACGTGCTGCCGCTGTCTTTCCCACACCTGGTGGACCATATATAATCACATGCTGCGGATTCGGGCCACAAAGAGCCGCTTTTAACGACTTAATCCCGTCCTCTTGCCCTACAATATCTAAAAAGGATGTAGGACGCACCTTTTCCGCAAGCGGCTCTGTTAAAGAAATCTCGCGCATTTTACGAAGCTGTTCTAATTCTTTTTTCGATTCTCGATCAATTGAAACTTTTTGTGTTCGCTGATTTCGAAGTAAATGCCAAAAATACAATCCGACAATTACGCCAAAAACAAGTTGAACAAGTAAAAATATATTTGTCCAGCTCATCATTTATTTCCTCCCGCAATTTTTTATCTCTTAGTATTTCCGCGGAGGAACATAGCTAAACATAAAGAAAAACAGCAATTATAAAAATTGCTGTTTCTTCTTCGCATTATGCAGATGTTTTTGTATCAAGTACAGTACCATCTTGTAACACCAATTTCGGTGGTTCATTATCAGCTACTGTTTCTTTCGTAAGAATACACTTCTCGATATCTTTGCGAGATGGAAGTTCGAACATTACATCCAGCATCAAACCTTCAATAATAGAACGAAGTCCACGAGCACCTGTTTTACGTTCAATTGCTTTTTTCGCAATCTCAACTAGTGCACCTTCTTCAAACTCTAACTCAACATCGTCAAGCTCCAATAATTTTTGGAATTGCTTAACAAGTGCATTTTTCGGTTTCGTTAAAATATCTACAAGAGCATCTTCATCAAGCGGCTCTAGGTTCGCAATAACTGGAAGACGACCGATAAACTCCGGAATTAAACCGAATCTTAAAAGATCCTCTGGTAAAACGTGAGATAAAACATGCTTTTCATTCACATCAGCATTTTTCTTCTCAGCACCAAATCCAATTACTTTCTCACCAAGGCGACGTTTAATAATAGGCTCGATGCCATCAAACGCTCCACCACAAATGAATAGGATGTTCGTTGTATCAATTTGAATAAACTCTTGATGCGGGTGCTTACGACCACCTTGAGGTGGAACGCTTGCTACAGTACCTTCTAGAATTTTCAGAAGTGCCTGCTGTACGCCTTCACCAGATACATCACGTGTAATTGATGGATTTTCGGACTTACGTGCCACTTTATCAATCTCATCAATATAAATGATTCCTTTTTCCGCTTTCTCTACATCATAATCAGCTGCTTGGATTAATTTTAGTAAGATGTTTTCTACATCTTCCCCTACATATCCAGCTTCTGTTAAAGATGTTGCGTCCGCGATCGCAAATGGAACATTTAAAATACGCGCTAATGTTTGTGCCAATAATGTTTTACCACTACCAGTTGGCCCAATAAGTGAAATATTACTCTTCGCTAATTCTACATCATCAATTTTACTGTTAGAATTAATGCGTTTGTAATGGTTATATACCGCTACCGCTAGTGCTTTTTTCGCGTTATCTTGTCCGATGACATACTCATCTAAGATTTCACGAATTTCTACCGGTTTCGGTACATCTTTGAATTCTACTTCTTCGTCCTTCGCAAGCTCCTCTTGTACAATTTCAGTACAAAGCTCGATACACTCGTCACAAATGTAAACACCTGGACCTGCAACTAGCTTTCGAACTTGCGTTTGTGTTTTACCACAGAAAGAACATTTTAATTGACCTTTTTCATCATTAAATTTAAACATATTTTCACACCCCTTACAAAGTGCTAATCTCTTGCCTTCGTATGTACACGATAAATGTATCGTATGTAAATACATATTATGTCACTACGTGGCGAGAAATACAAATAATATGACTAGTTATGTACAAATAAAAAATTTTTAAAACTTTTGAAATATGTATATTCGACTTGTAAAGGAAGTTTTCCTTCTTCATCGAAAAGTTTTATAAATATATTTCTATATTTATAAAACAAGGCACGATTAAAATCGTGCCTTGTTATTTTATTATGCAGCGTTTTCTACTAAGAAGTCTACAGCTTTACGCACTTTAAGATCTTCAGATAAAGCGTCTACGCTTCCAAGAGCTTGCTTGATAGCGTCTACTGGCATACCGTACATTTCAGCCATTTTTTCAACTTCTGCAGTTACTTCTTCTTCAGTAACTTCGATGTTTTCAGCTTCAATGATAGCTTCAAGAACAAGATTGATTCTTACGCGTTTTTGAGCGTCTTCTTTCATTTGCTCTTTTAACTTGTCAGCGTCAGTACCTGTGAATTGGTAGTAAAGCTCAAGGTTCATACCTTGTTGGCTTAAACGTTGCTCGAATTCACGAACCATACGATCTAACTCAGTGTCGATCATAGCTTCTGGAATTTCGATTTCAGCGTTAGCAGCAGCTAATTCTACTACTTCGTCACGTACTTTGTGCTCAGCTTCATGCTTTTTGCCTTCTTCTAAGTTTGTACGAAGTTTTGCTTTTAATTCATCAAGAGTTGCAACCGCTTCGTCTGCTTCTTTAGCGAACTCGTCGTTTAACTCAGGAAGTTCTTTTGTTTTGATTTCGTGAATTGTTACTTTGAATGTAGCTGGTTTACCAGCTAATTCAGCAGCGTGGTACTCTTCTGGGAATGATACTTCAACTTCTTTAGAATCACCAGATTTAAGACCAATTACTTGCTCTTCGAAACCAGGGATGAAAGTACCAGAACCGATTGCAAGAGAATAGTTTTCGCCTTTTCCGCCTTCAAATGCTTCGCCATCAACGAAACCTTCGAAGTCGATTACAGCTGTATCACCATTTTCAACAGTTCCTTCTTCTTTAACAACTAGTTCAGCTTGACGCTCTTGTAAAGATTTTAATTCGTTCTCTACATCTTCGTCAGTTACAGTTGTTTCAACTTTTTCTACTGCTAAACCTTTGTACTCACCTAATTTAACTTCAGGTTTCACTGTAACTTTTGCAGTGAAGATAAGGTTAGCATTTTTTTCGAACTTCTCGATGTCGATTTCAGGATGATCAACTGGGAAGATACCAGCTTCATCGATCGCTTCACCGTATGCTTTTGGTAAGATGATATCTAAAGCATCTTGGTATAAAGATTCGATACCAAAGCGTTGTTCGAATAACGGACGAGGCATTTTTCCTTTACGGAAACCTGGTACGTTGATTGTTTTTACTACTTTTTTGAACGCAGCGTCGATAGAGTTGTTTACTTCTTTAGCATCAACTTCGATTGTTAAAACGCCTACGTTACCTTCTAATTTTTCCCATTTTGCAGCCATTTATTCTTTCCCTCCAACTATAATAATGTATGCACATACCTCTATAGATTAAAATCTTCATTATCTCTTTTTTGAAATAACAAAAGTACAAATAATCCTCTAGCCAAAGCTTTCAGATATAATGTTCCAATCTACTAATTGCCTAAAAGACAATTACGGTATATTTTGTTCGAGAATAATATGAAACATATTAAGTAAGAGAATTACACTTCTCTTCTCTTACAAACAGGCAGATTTCTGCCTTTTGCAACCCTTACATTATAACATAGAATATGCTCGTTTCAAGAACCGAACGATTCTTTTTCATAATTATACGGGCAAATATCCTTCTCTTTCAACACGTAATAACCATTGATAGGCAATATGAAACTCTTCTAATTCAATATTATACGCTGTCATAAGCTCTTCTTCATCAATAGTCAATCCGAAACGCTTTCTCCCAATTCTCTCTAAAACAGCAGCCCAAATCTCCACCTTATCCATTAATAGAGCGAATGGGAAAACGCCAATTTGCAATTCTTTCCAATATGTAACCATCGCATCAAATATATCGGGATAATTTTGCTCTAATCGACTTGATAATGTATGTATAATGTTATCGGATTGCTCCTCATTATGACCTGTAAATGCTGGAATCACCTTGATCGTATTCCCAAACTTTTCAACCTCTATCTCTTCTTCTATTTGATTTTCTATCATTTTATACAAAATAGAAGTTTTCAAATAAGGGTGCTGTTTTTCGTCTATTAAAAATTTCTTTAAAATAGGTAATGCAAGATCCAAGTCTTTTAACGAAAGTTGCTGAATTGCTCTTAATTTTTGCCCAAAGCTTTCTCCAAACATTTCATTAGTAAACTCATCTAATTCAAAATTCGAATCGACTAGTGACGTATCTACTTCATTTAACATACCTTCTGCAAATAAAGCGAGCTGCGCTAATTTGTCCTTTTGCTCAGGCATTATATCTTTCGTTTGCAAAACTTTTTCAACGGTTTCAATAACGCCTTCATAATCATTTGTTTGAACTAAAATCGTCACATATGTTTCAAGAATATCACCAAATAATACAGCTCCCGTTTCAAGCAACTGTTCACATTTGTCTTTCGCTTCTTCCATATGTTTTAATTCTAACAAACAAATAACCGAAGCTAGTTCCGTTTGTTCCGTTTCTGCATTATACTGACGTAATATTTCAAAGCAACGCAATGCATCTTCGAATTTCCGCTCTTTCAGCGCTAAAAAACCTTCATCAATATATCGCTCTGATAGTTGCGGAAACAATACGACCGTATTTTCTTTTTTATCCATACGTCCGCCTCTTTTTCTAGATTTTAATTATCTTTAAAGTAAATATATCAAATGAGTAATGAGAATACAACATCCCAAAAACCTTTGTTTGAAATATAGGAATATTTAATTTTTATATTTCAATATAAACAAATCCTTACTCAAAATTAAAAATGTGCAAATAAAAACCCTCAGCAATGAAAGCAGAGGATTCATCATTAATGGAAAGCTTTTATAATAGTGGGGTATATAACAAGGGTAATAATTTGGAGAACAATGATTGCCATAACAATCATGCTAAAATAGAAGATTGGTTTACTTCGCTTCATTAAAAACATAATAATAAGCATCGTACAAGCAAACAAACTTAAGAAGAACAAACTCGTTGTCGAACTAAGTATACCACTCGGGACAAAGAACAATAACACTACACTACAAGTACCTATAATTCCAAATAACCATTCCATTCATTCACTCATTCCCTTTCCCTCTCACCGCAGTTTTCTCTAAGCGATTAAATGTTTTACAACATCAACTACATACGTTAATTTTTCATACGCTACAAATCCAAAAGCTACTGTTAAACCCGTTACGATTAACCCTTTCATCATTTCTTCCTCCTCGTTTTATCGTTGTTACCTTCATTATAGAGGATTAGCAATTTGTTACCATCGAACTTCCTTACAGTTACCTTACAGAATTGTAAGATTTCAAAAAAGGTATAAAAAAACACCTCATATCACTTGAGGGGCTTTCACGGAATTTCTCTATAATCACTTGCAAAATTAACTTTTTTCTCTTGGTTATTTTTCGGAGAATCGGCCCTTAAACTAATAGATTTACTAAATAATTTGGGATTGAAATAATAACAGGAATCTGTTTGAGGACAATATACGCAATACACATCTATTTCTTCTTTATTCACTTCTTTTGTAGCGACTCCGCTGGCCGTAGAATAACTAGAACGGAATCTAACTTCAAGAATCCCCCTCGAATTTAATTCTCTATATTTCACTTGCACTCTCTTACATACTCCATCTTTATACACTACAAGATCGAATGGCGAATGCTCTGTTTGTGGTATTAAAATCATATATCCTTTTTCATACAAATCAACTTGAGCTTTTAAAACCGCTAAATCTCCTTTTGTTTTTGTATGGTGGTGCACTTTTACTCAACACCTTTTATATATTTTTTAAATAACATTGATTCCTTTTCTTAACTTACCTTCAAATGTTTTTAATTATAAGAAAACACTTTATTGAAATCGTGTTAATATATTTTTATACAATTAAGAATTTAATTTAAAAGGGGGATTATGTATGTTTAAAAAAATGGCTGCAGATGTATTAGGACTAAGTGATGTAGGATCTGTCATTACACCAAAAGATTACGATAAAGTTGATGCTGATGATTATGTGATGCATGAAGATGGGGAGAAAATTTATTTTCTAATTAAATCAAAATCAGATGAATATTGTTTCACAAACAAAGGATTAATCCACCTAGATGGTACGAGCGCAACAAGTAAAAAACGCACACTACGCCGCTTTAGCTATAGTAAATATCAAATTAAAAACGTAGCACTTGAAACTGCCGGAACGATTGATTTAGATGTAGAAATTAAGTTTCAAATGGGCGATGAGCATTATTCAATTGATGTTCACAAAAAACATATTGAAGAATTAAAAGATTTATATAAAGCTTTACTTAAAATTGAAGAAATCTCATACGACAACGATATTACATTGCAGTATGCACATAAAAGTCTAGATATGGCATCTAATGCTTTTAGCCGCATTTCAAACGCACAAGTAAATTTAGCAGAGCAATTTAAAGAAATGAACGAGATCGCCTTTAACTGGCTCGTTGATACAAAGAAACAATATAACGTGAAAGATTACGGTTTTGTTTTTGAAAAATTTATTAATAACTAAACAAAAACCCTTGTTATCAAAAGATAACAAGGGTTTCTTAGCGTCCCAAGAAAGATTCGAACTCCCGCTCCGCCCATTTCCGTACTATTTTATATATTTGGATCGCAGTCTTAATATATCTTCTCCTTCGCGAATGCCTGCCGATCCCTTCCTCACATTTTTTACAACAGTCCAATTCGGGTTAGTTTCATCACCGATGTTCTGCACTGTAAAGTTGCCGTCACCATATTTTCGGTGACCTTCTGCCAATTTCTCCGTTAAATCATTCTCTTTAGATTTCGCCATCTTTTCGCCATCTCCCTTTTTTATACAACCTGCTTAAACTGTCCAGCCAATCACACGTCCAGTCAATTGGAGATTCTCGTTTTTCGCTTCTATTAATTGTAACACATTGCCGGGGATAAGTTCCGATAACGGATACTCAATCGCACTAGAATGGTAAAAAGTTTTATAACATTCTAAGTGAAAAATTAGGAGAATACGGATGTGGATTTGAGTTCCATCATAAGCCTATTGATTCTTTAAATTAAATATGAGGAACAGGCCGCATAAACGGCGCTCTTTTTTAATGCACTTTAATCTGTTACATATACTCATTATCATATATCCCGTTATAATATTTTTAAACTTCTTGCACATACATTAATTTGTAGACAAACAAAAAACCTTGTTATCAAAAGATAACAAGGTTTTGTTAGCGTCCCAGGAGAGATTCGAACTCTCGATCCGTCTTTAACCTATATATAAACATCAGTATAATCCGTTTGTTGAATAGTTCATTATTTCGGTCAACTGACTATTTGTTAAAATTCTACCTTGTTGTTTAAGGAAATTATTTACCTAACTTCTCAACTTTTACATCTGATTTGCAATCCTCCGACTCCTTTAGGGCATTTTTTAACAAAGTAAGAAAGTCTTTCCCTTGAATAGAATGGTAGTTTGCTAAGTTAGTTATTTTAGAAGGAATTTTATCTCCCCAAGGTGGTCTTTTAGTTAAGTCCTCAATGTCCCATAGTACCTCTGATGGAGGTATTTTACTTAATGTTTCTCTGATTTCTTCTACATTTTTTAAAGCCTCAGGGACATCTTGCCACTTTAGTTTATCAAAATATAAGTCTTTCATTAGTAGAGGATATTTAGTTCCCCATCCCTCAGGTTCAGTGTGATAAGAGATTGTTGAGAAAAAGCTGTGTAAAAAGTCAGGGTGTCCTGCCTCATAGAAAAATATGTCTACAGAAAATCCAACTGCCATTTTCATCAGTCCTTTTTAATAAATTTTATTTCAGGTAATGTATTAGCTTTTTTATGTATTTCTGCTCTAATTTCCCTCAGAATGTCACTAGAAACAGTTTGTCCTCTTGTATCTATAATGATAGTTTGCTTTGTGCCTTCAGGCAAGTGAATGGCTTGTTCCATACCTTGAATGGTAGCGGAACATACAGCGTTCATGCTATGAGTTTGGCTTTGTACTTCTCCCAAATACATATTTAAACTCATGCATTGACCCTCCTTCTTTATACAGTATTTTACAAGAAAATTATACCATGTCTGGTTATTTCACTGTGCCAAATATTTGAAATTACTAACAGGGAGAATGAATGCAATTAGTTACATAATTGAAAATAAAACTGTTACACAAATGTTGAGAAATATTGAAATTCAATTCCCATTAAATTCTATTCTTGCTATCATTATTTATAAGAATATTCAAAAAGGGAGGGGATTTCATGGACGTTCTAATAAAGGGTAATGAACAAATTTCAAAACTACTTAACGAATGGTATCAAGAAATACGTTCACGTAATATAGATAATGCCCATTGTTTAAAAGAAGAAATTAATTCTATTATTCACACTAACGAAGCAGACCCAAAATTGTTACTCTACTATTACCTTTTAGATTTCGGTTATAAATATTTAGTGGATAATTTAAGTATTTCAAAAAATAGCTTTGATAAAATTGAATCTTTTAATATTCCCACAGATAACTTTTTATCTTACTACTACCATTTTTATAAGGCTATTCATTCTAACGCAATCGGTAATTATAGCCTTGCTAAAGAACATTATGATAAAGCAGAAATCTTACTTAAACACATTCCTGATGAACTTGAAAAAGCAGAATTTCATTATAACTTAGCAACATATCATTATCATATTTATCAAGCACTTTTAGCCATTAAGCACGGTACAAAAGCTAGGGACATATTTTCTAAACATGAAAGCTATGAATTAAAAACAGCCTATTGCGATAATTTATTAGGATTAGCTTGTACGCATTTAAGAGAATTTGAACTAGCTGAAGAATACTTTGTTACTGCAATGAACACATTCCAAAAGCAAAAAAATGAGAAAGCAATCTTACTAGTTCGTCATAATTTAGGCTTAATGTATGCGAGTCAAAATCTCTCTATTTCGGCAATTCGATACCTTTCAGAAGTTGTTGAAAAGAAACCTCATAATTATAAAGCTATTTTTGTTAAAGCCAAGGAACACGTCAAGCTAGGTGAGGAAGAAATTGCGTCTCAACTCATTGAAAAAGGTTTAACTATCTGCAATGAATTAGGAAATCAAGAATATCAATACCGCTTTACAATTCTAAGAAAAATAAATAAAAAAGTTACTGCCGAAAAATTAGAACAAGCTGTGCTAGCAGGAATGAACTACTTTAAAAACGAAAGATTATGGGAGTATGTTCAAGAATACATGGAAGCAGTAGCAGTCCAATTTCATAACGAAGGAAACTTTGAACAAGGAAGTAAATATTTCTATTTAAGTTATGAAGCTAAAAAAGAAATTTTTAAAAAGGAGGCGTTAAAGTGAAGAAAGTATTATTAGGAATGCTATTGATTACAATTGTAACGATAGGCACACATACTTCAGTTAACACTCAAACAGCTATTCATATTATACAAGGTTTAGCTGATGGTGATACAGGTTGATTTATTAAAAACATAGGACGCTTACCTATTCTTAGGACAGCGTTCTTTTTTATCTAACTTTAACTTTGAAAGGATTGAACAACGAAAATGTTTGATGGACTAACAATAGAGACAATAGGCAAGTTTGCACCTGTATTCACTACAATTATAGCCACCTTACTTATACCAGCTGTATTATATAGTGTTAATCAACTTGTAATAGCGACAACAACTAAGGAAGTTGGTAAATATGATTAACGTTTAATTCTTCTAAGTATTGCGTATCTGTTATCTTCGTAAAGTGATTAACGTGTAAATAGTAGTCGTTTATCGTACGCTCACGTAAGCCTGTCGCCTTCATTTGACGCACACAACTATTTCGAGTGCTTTGTCGATTGTTAAATTAAACGTATAACGACCCTCTGCGGTCTCTTTCTTCCGCGGATCACTTTTTAATCTATCGCTAAAAACATTCGTTAAATCTTCGCTAACCGTTAAAGAATCACGTCTTTTGGACATAAAAAAATAAGCCTCCTAACTCGTTAGCGACCGCACATTGTACGATTCAACTTACGAATTAAAAGGCTTATATATTGCGGACTTTGACGTCACCGCAAAAGGTTTTGTTAGCGTCCCAGGAGAGATTCGAACTCCCGACCGTACGCTTAGAAGGCGTATGCTCTATCCGGCTGAGCTACTGGGACATGGAGCGGGTGAAGAGAATCGAACTCTCGACCAGAGCTTGGAAGGCTCTTGTTTTACCACTAAACTACACCCGCATATGTTATTTTATTTTTCTTCGTTAGCGCTGTTGCCCTATCGACAATATTTATTATATGTATAATCATACATAAAGTCAACACCTTTTTTAAAAGAGGATAATTTTTCTTATCCTCTTTTAAAAACTGCTTGTTCAACTAGTTGTCCGTCTAATGTTTCAAAACGAACTTCCATTTGATTTTCATCCATTTCTAATAAAGCAAATGTCTTTTCTACACGCTGACGCGGTAATAAAATACTGCCTGGATTAATAAATAAAACGCCGTCGATTAATTCCGCACCTAATACGTGCGAGTGTCCGAAGCATGCAACTTGCGCCCCTACCTCTTCTGCACGGTACGCTAATGTTTGTAATGTCATTTTCACGTTATGACGATGTCCGTGCACAACTACGAAACGAATGCCATCTACATCAGTTACAATTTCATCTTGAAAGTTAGCATAATCACAATTCCCTTTTACAACATGGAAACCTTGCAGCTCTTCATGAGCAGGCGTTAGCTCTGAATCACCGCAATGAATCATGACATCTACTTTTCCTTCATATTTCTCTTTTAACTGCTGCAATTCCTTCACAGAGCTATGACTATCGCTTACGATTAAAGCTTTCATCAATCTCTCTCCCCTATTCTCCTAAAAACCATTCAGGGATTTTTTCTTCTAACTTACGCAGAGCACGTCCGCGGTGACTAATGGCATTTTTCTCATCTGAACTTAGTTCCGCCATCGCTTTTTTATATTCTTCCACATAAAAAATCGGATCATATCCAAAGCCGTTTTCCCCGCGGCGCTGTTCTAAAATAAATCCTTCACACGTCCCATTTACAATAACAGGCTTTTTATCACCTTCAGGGAAAGCCACTGCTAATGCACAGTAGAAACGAGCTTTACGTTTTTCAAACGCTACTTCATTTAATTCTTGCAAAACTTTATCAATATTCGCTTGATCATCTTTCGGCTCCCCAGCAAAACGAGCTGAATACACGCCTGGTTTTCCGTTTAAAGCATCTACAATAAGGCCTGAATCATCCGCAATTACGATCGCATTCAGCTGTCTACTCAAACTGTCCGCTTTTAAGATCGCATTTTCTTCAAATGTTTCACCAGTTTCTTCGACTTCTTCAATATGAGGAAAATCGTGTAATGATTTCACTTCTAAATCAAATCGCTCAAATAACTCAGCAAATTCACGCACTTTCCCCATATTTTTTGTCGCTACAACAACTTGTTTCATATTTTCCACCTCTACTCTATATGAGATACGATGTCACCTAAAGCTTCTTTTTGCATGTCAATTAGTTGGAAAATGCCTTGTTCCGCAGCATCAAGCAATTCATTTAACTGTGCTCTGCTAAACGTCGCTTCTTCTCCAGTTCCTTGTACTTCAACAAACTGTCCTTTTCCAGTCATAATTACGTTCATATCAACGTCTGCTTTAGAATCTTCTGCGTAGTTTAAATCTAAAACAACACCTTGTTCTTCAACAATCCCTACTGACGTTGCTGCTAAATAATCTTTCACTGGAATTTTAGATACTTTTTCTGCTTGTAATAACTTTTCGAAAGCTAATACCATTGCTACATATGCCCCTGTAATAGAAGCAGTTCTCGTTCCACCGTCCGCTTGAATAACATCGCAATCGATCCAAACCGTTCTCTCACCAAGTGCTTCTAAGTCAACTACCGCACGTAATGCTCTTCCAATTAAACGCTGGATTTCCATTGTACGTCCTGTTACTTTCCCTTTACTTGATTCCCTTATTGTACGTTGCTCTGTTGCACGTGGAATCATTGCATATTCAGCCGTTACCCAGCCCTTTCCTTCTCCACGCATAAACGGTGGGACACGCTCTTCAATTGTCGCTGAGCAAATCACCTTTGTATCTCCAACTTCAATTAACACTGATCCCTCTGGATGTTTTAAATAATTCGTATGAATATGTATATGGCGTAATTCTGTTTTCTCTCTACCATCTACTCGCATAAAAATAACCTCCTCATAACTATTTGTTAGTATAGCCAAATTTAAATGTATGATATGTATACAATAAAAGAAGAGGAACCCAAAAAGCAATTCCCCTTTCTTACTTAAGTATATCAAATTATTGACGATTAAAAACTACCTGTATTTACGTTTTCTGGACGATCTACAGGTTTTATTAACTTTCCGCCCTTTTCATCTATAAGATTTGCTTTACCATTCACTTCAATAGAAACACTTTTCACGCCTTTCTTTTCTGTTAAAGATAAAACTAACGACTTCAATACGTAATTTGAAACCATATTTTTATCTGGGTTTATAAATATATTTTCATTAAAGTTTAATGTAAGATTTCCGTCTTGTAATTTCGGATTCGTAATAAGCTTAACTCCTGGATTAAAATCATTCAGAAGCGACTGATGAATCGGTCCTTTTACAAGTTCATCTATAATTGCTGCATAATCATTTTCTTTTCCTTCTACAACGCGGCGTGTTACGGGTACGTAGTATTGCTGTTTATTATTATTTTGTGCCATAAAATAAAGTGTAACTGGTTTTGTATTTGTTACATCAGCTACTTGTTCATCATCGAAGTTGATACCATTAGCACGGCTCACCCCTTCACCAAGCGGTGTACCACCAACAGGCATCTTCGCCAATTTCTCACCATTTATTTGGAACTGCACTTGTTTTATTTCTTTAAATTGCGTCAACGTCCACGCTATTGACTCAACAATTTGACGCTCTTCTTCTTTTGCATAGTTTTTCATTTCTTTTGAGAAATCAATGACTGCCGTCCCATCTTTTTTCAAATTTAAAGTCATCGATGTATTTGCTGGAATGACTGCACGGAACCCATTCGGTAATAAATTCGTTACTGGCCCATCTTTCACAAGGTACTCTAACGTTTGCTGAATGACCTCATTTGCTTTCGGAGTAGGTATAGCTAACGTTTGCGGTACAACATAACCGTTTTTATCAACAAGGTATAATTCTCTATTCACCGTTTGTCCTTGCTTATCTTTCTTAGCTACTTCTTTCTTTCCACCCTCTGTGTACGTAACTTGTTTTGGTGGATCAATTTGTTCCGTTGCTTTCTCCTGATTTATAAAGCCACACCCTGTTAGTAAAACAGCGCTCACAGTAGCACCAACAACCCATTTAAAAGTGGATTTAGGCATGCCATTCCCCCCTAAAATCTAAGTTTGTACTATTATGTATACGAGCTGTTTTACGTTTTAGAACATACCTTGCTTCTTATAAACAAAAACTCCTGATTTCTCAGGAGTTCACTTCTATAAGTCTACTATTATTTTGTTTCTAAATTGATATGCTTCACATTTTCAATCGGTTGACCGAACCATTTCGATGCAATTTCTTTAAATAGACCTATTTTTCCAGTTGTTAAGAAGAGATGATCACTTTGTTCTTCTCCCTCATTTAACATTTTACTGTGATATAAAATCGTACTTACTTCTCGCGCTGTTTCATCACCCGAACTAATTAATTGCACTTTATCTCCCATTACCTTTTTAATAACTGGGCCTAAAATCGGATAATGTGTACAACCTAAAATAAGCGTATCAATATCAGTTCTTTTCAGCGGTTGCAACGTTTCCCTCACAACTTCATACGCCATTTCACTTTCGAAATTCCCACTCTCTACAAGTTCAACGAAAGGCGGACACGCTAAACTTTCTACCATAACACGGTTATTAATAGACTTTAACGCCTCTTCATACGCACCGCTTTTCACCGTTCCAATCGTTCCAATAATCCCAACATGGTACGTATTTGTCACTTTTAAAGCTGTACGTGACCCTGGGTGGATAACTCCTACGACTGGGATCGGTAATTGTTTCTGCATTTCTTCTAATACAACCGCAGTTGCTGTATTACACGCAATAACTAACATTTTGATATTTAAATCTAGTAAATGCTCCGTCATTTCCCACGTGAATTGACGCACTTCTTCTCGAGAACGTGGACCATACGGACAACGTGCTGTATCTCCTAAATATATAATACGTTCTTTCGGCAACTGACGAATTAATTCCTTCGCTACTGTTAAACCGCCAACTCCTGAATCGATAACACCGATTGCTCTATTCAACTTCATCACCCGTTTTCTCATTCATCATCTTATTTTATGTTTATCAGTATATTGTACGCACTTTAAATCCGCTCACTTAAAATGCTCCTGTATGATTTTTTTATTTGTACCTGTATAGACTAGGACCTTATTTATTTTGCTCCTTTTTTTCGTAATTTGCAAGACAGAAAAATAACCGACCCTCTATTTGAAAGTCGGTTTCTTCTATATAAAATACGTATTCATTACACCACTTTTCTCTGAATAGAAGACATTCCTATTAATAAGAAGAAATGAGCAAAAATTAAAACGACGATTAAAATAAAATTCAAACGATAACTATTTGTAGACTCCATAATTTTGCTTGCTACAGCTGGTCCGAATGCCATACCGAAAAAGTTAATTAAATTATACAATCCAAGGCCAACTCCAACTTTAGAAGGATTCAATGTTTTCGGTATAAATGTATTTAATGAAACTTGAATTGCTGAATAACTTATAAACGTAAAAACAACCGCTAATACAATATAAAGTAAACTTCCGCTTGGAATAAGTCCTAAAATTAAAAAGCCCACTATCATAACAACAGACGCTACATAAATCATATTCACATTCCCAAATGAAGGGACAATTTTCCCTGTAATAAAACTTGACGCAATACCAAAGAGAGAGGCAATAAATAGCGTAATTCCAATAACAAATGGAGATAATCCATACTCTCTTCCTAACAACAGCGGTAATAGTAACAAACTAGCACATAACGCCACATTAATGATGAAACCGACTGTTATTAAGCGCAGAAATGGTTTGTTCGTAAACAACTCGATATCAATAAATGGATGCTCTGCGTTCTTCATACGAACCGTGAATAAAAATAAGAAAACAACAGATAACACAAATAGCCAACTATTAATATTTACACCTAATAAAACTGTCGTAATGAATACAAATAACAACACCGCTCCAATGTAATCAAAATGAAACGCTTCTTCCGTATACTGCGCTTCTTCCGGCATAAATTTGATAAGCAAGAAAATCCCAACCACTGAAATAACCATAAATAAAAATAAATACGGCCACCCTAACGTATTTGTAATTGCACCACCAACTAAAGGGCCGATACCAACCGCTAATGCAATAGAAGAACTAATCATCGCTAACGCACCTGGTTTTTCAGCAGGAGCAACTAATTTTGCAACTGCAATCATACTAAGCGCAATAAATGCAGCTCCACCACTCGCTTGCACTAATCTTGCAAAAATGACAATCCCATAAGATTGATTTACAAACCCAATAATAGAACCAACTACAAATATGATAATGGAAATAATTAATAATTTTTTTACACTGTAACGATCCGCCAGTTTCCCATATATCATCGAACCAATACCGACAACTAAGGAATAACCTACTACAACCCAACTTACTTTCGATTGACTAATGGATAAATCATGAGCAATATCCTCTAACGCTACATTAAATAACACCGCATTCATCGGTCCTAATAAAACGATAAAACATAATGTGAAAACAAACCATTTTGAATGATTACTTATATCTTTCCCCATGTGTAACACCTCTCCTGATTGTAGTAATTGTAAATGAAAAATAAATTTGTTTAGCTCCTCTATCACCACTAAACAACTTCATCAAATGTATAAATTTATCGCGCGACAAACTGAATTCGAAACGTAACATGTATGTTGTTCGACATTCATGGAACTATCATAGTTTCAGCATTACAATTTGTCAACGAAAAATATACAAAGTAAACTAATTTAGCTTTTTTAGTTTACTTTGTATAGAAATTGTTATACACTAATTTCGAATCCGCTATAAGGAGGACTGACATGGTTATTCAAATTTGCAATTTCTAACTTAATAAAATTAAGCAAATAAAGAACTTTTATATAGAAGAAACATTACAGGAGGATTATGATGAAGAAGAAAATGTTAGTTGTATTAACAAGCGTAGAAAAATATCCAAATTTAAATCGAGCTACTGGGCTTTGGATTGGTGAAGCTGTCCATTTCTTTAAAAAAGTTGAAGAAGCTGGTTACGAAGTAGATTATGTCAGCCCACAAGGTGGTTATACACCGATTGATCCGCATAGTTTAGCAATGGCGGAGAGCATCGATTGGGAATGGTATCAAAAGAAAGAATTTATGAATCGTCTCGGTTCTACAATGAAACCGAGTGAAGTGAATCCAGAAGACTACGCTGTTATTTATTACGCAGGCGGTCACGGTGTAATTTGGGACTTCCCAGAAAATAAAGAACTTCAAATGATTAGCCGCAACATTTATGAAAATGGAGGAATTGTTTCTTCTGTTTGTCACGGAGCTGCTGGTTTATTTCACATCACATTAAGTAACGGAGAACGTTTAATTAGCGGTAAAAAAGTAACAGGATTCTCAAATGAAGAAGAAATACTAGCTGAATTGGATCAATTTGTTCCATTTTTAACAGAAGATGAACTCATTAAAAATGGAGGACTTTACCAAAAAGCTGCACAGCCTTGGGAAGCTTATGCTGTAGAAGATAATCGTGTTATCACTGGTCAAAACCCAGCTTCAGGTGGTCCAGTAGCTGAATTAGTATTACAGCACGTGAAAAAATAACATATAAAAAAAGCAGGTTTCCATTAGTATAGGAAAACCTGCTTTTTTTACGAAATCATTTGCAAAATAGCAATAACTTCTTTTTCAATTTCAGAATCATCAATTGCTTCTATATACTCTGGTTTAAAAAGTTGATACTTCTTTAATTGATAAAAATCCAGTATCGCTTTCTTTAACGTAATATCGTACTGAATACAAAAAGAATGTTCTATAATACGTCTTAACATCACATCATCTTGTACCATAAATAATTGTGCGTTCATTTTATTAAAGTAGCCCTGTTCCATACCCGCTTCAAAAAACATTTGTAAATTCTGATTACGATTTTGTTGTGCAGCGACTAGCTGATCAGATAAGTGCGGATATGCCTCTTTCAAATCTTGTAAAAAAACATCAGAAATATATGTCACACATTTTAAAGAGTGGATAAACGTCTTTTGGAAACGTTCTGCAAAAGACATACTTTCATCTTGATTATCCGCATCACCTTCAAGAAGGTAGTTCATAAAATCTTCTACCACCGCTTCAATAATCTCATCTTTCGAAGAAAAACGTTTATATAAAGTGGCCTTACTAATATCCATATATTTCGCAATTTCATCTATTTTCAATTGGCTAAAACTCGTTTTTCGAATAACGGGCTTTATTTTATTAATATAAGTGTTTGCACACGCAACTTTTCTCATTAAAAGAGCCTCCCCTTTTGTCCATACAAAATAGTATAGCAAATTCACGATTAATTATAAATGAAGTCATTATACTTAATATATCTTTTTAGTTTAAGAGGATTCTCCATTTACACTATAGAAAAAATGCCCGCTACCTGTATTAGTAGCGAGCATTTTTTCTATAATTTATTTACAGCTCTTCTTATAGCTTTCCCTATTTCCACACTAGACTGCGGATTTTGCCCTGTAATCAAACGCCCATCTACTACCACGTGTGGCGTAAAATTAGGAGCAACATAAAACAAAGCTCCTTCTTCTTTCAATTTACTTTCTAATAAAAAAGGAACTCGCTTTTCTAAATGTACAGCTTTTTCTTCAGCATTTGTATAACCTGTTATACGCTTACCCGCACTAAAAAACGAGCCATCCTTATTCTTCACACCGACTAAGGAGCTTACTCCGTGACAAACAGCCGCTACAATCCGGTTATTATTGTACATATTCTCAATCAAATTTGCTACATATGGATTACCCGGAAAATCTACAATCGCCCCGTGCCCACCACCAAATAAAACCGCATCATAATCCGAAAAATGAACAATTGAAATTGACTTCGTATTTTGCAATAAAGAAGCGACACGCTTAAATTCACGAGGTATACCATTCGGAATAGACACTCTATCAATAGGTACTCTACCGCCCTTTATCGACACAATATCAACATCAAAATTAGCTTTTTCAAATAAATTATAAGGAGCTGCGAGCTCTTCAAGCCACAAACCAGTCGGGTGTCCATTCATATCATGTGCACTTGTTGAAACTAACAATACCCTTTTCAACATATCCCCTCCTTACTACCTATTTATGTATGGAGTGTTCTTATCATTCTTATAGCACATGAAACGGACAGAAAAATAGCCAACTCCTTGTATAAAAGTTAGCTTTCTTCCTTATCACTTGAGCATACCAAGAAACTCAACCTACTACATACGCATGCTATAGTTCTTATCTCCAACGCCACGCAACCGTTGCTTCCTCCATATGAATAGCAGGTATATCAATCCCTAAATGCCGCCGATCATCCTCATCAAAAATAGACCAATTGTCTTCATCTAAAAATTCAGGGTCTATGCTTTCAAAATCAAATACACTATCTTCGTCTACCATTTCACGAAAATATTTTTGGAGCGGTTTACTATTCTCGTATAAACGAATTGTTCCATACATCCATGGCATATCTCCAAAAACATCTTTAATTTCACCTATCTCCATATCCTTAAAATACAATTTCATATTTGCACCTTCTTATTCACGAATGATAATGATATCTATCTTGAATACCTTATCACGTTATAAAACTGTTATTTTCAACGCTTTTTCAAACATTTTACCGAACTCATTATATGGTACCTGATTTTTTTCCAATTCTAAATATGTACTGCCAGATAAGTTTTCACAAAACCGCGTAATAAAGAATCCTTCCTTTATTAAACATCTCTTCTCTTCTAGAGTCTGAGATACCTTCTCCATTTCAAATGCAAACAGAAAAATAGCCGACTCCTCGTATAAAAGTCGGCTTTCTTTTTATAGTTCGAGCTCTCCCATGCGAAGAAGCTCAACAACTGCTTGTGAACGTCCTTTAACTCCTAGCTTTTGCATTGCGTTTGATATGTGATTGCGTACTGTTTTTTCACTGATAAAAAGTTCACCTGCAATTTCCTTCGTTGTTTTATCTTGAACCAGTAATTCAAATACTTCTCTTTCTCTCTTTGTGAGTAACGGTTTAGATTGATACGCTTTTTCCTTCAACTGGTATAACCCTCCTTGCTTAAGCCAGAGCCGTGTATGTGTAAGTTGGGTGTTTATTTAGTCAAGATATTGTATGAACGAAATGTGCAGGTGGTGAATGAAAATGGGCTTTATTTCACATGTTATTTTAGACTTTTATACAGTGCAGATACTCTTTGTATCCACTCACTTTTCAATACGCCACATTTGTTCTAGTAATATGCTAACAACTGTACCTACGAACAATCCATTTCCGAATATATATTGCATAACAGAAGGCAAAGATTGGAGTGCTCCAGACGGTAAAAACATAACACCGCTTCCAAATAATACAGCAACTCCTAAAATCGTTACATTCCTTTCGCTCATTGGCACTTGTTTTATATTATGAAATCCAATTCCAATTAGCTGTACGAACGAAGCCATTAAAACCGCAGAGGCGACCGCGGATGGTAAAGATGCTAAGTAACGAATAATACTCGGAAACAGCGACATTACGACTAGTAACATACATGCCAGTAAGAACGATCGTATATACTTTTGTTTCGTTAAACGTATAAATCCTGCCGTTGCTGGTAACGGCACGACACCTACAGTTGAAAATACAGAAGAAATGATATGCGAAACCCCACCAACCCAGGTACCATTCTTCAACTGCTTCTGTTCAATAGTCCCTTTTTGAATGGTAGCTTGATTAATCGCTATAATAGCTGCCACTGTATTTGAAACTAAAATACATACCATAACGAAACTTGATACAGCCATACCTGTATTCCATTTTGGAAGTCCCCAAGCAAATATATGTGGAAGTTGCACAAAATGATTTACTTGAGATGGAATCGTCACTTTTCCTGCAATGAGAAAAAGAATCCACCCGCTAATTAATCCTATTAAAACTGCGTAACTTTTGACAAAACCTTTTCCAAAATTAGATAGTATAATAACGAACAAAAATATACTAAACGCAATTAATGCTGTAAATCCATCAATTTGAGAAACAGTAGCAGTAATTCCTAGCATCCCTTTTAAAAATACACCGCTTAATTGTAAACATAATAAAAGTAAAAACGTCCCTGTCACAAGAGGCGTAAATAAAAATAAAATACGTCCGATAAAACCAGTGACTCCTAATCCTACTAAAACAACACCGGAAATTATCATGCCTAATTCTAAAATTTGCAACGTACTATGTAATTGATCTTGCCCGACAGTTGCATAAGCAAGCACGGTAAATACTCCAACCCAAGATCCAGCTGGTCCATCCGCAATTGGCAGTCTATGTCCAAGCCACCCTTGTAAAAAAGAAGATATACCAACTACAAAAAATGTACGCTGCATTAAATAAAATATTTCTTCCGTCGTAAGATGAAATAATCCGCCAACGACAATTGGTAGTGCGATTGAATTCGCTAATAAAAATATAAACCATTGCAAAGTTCCCATAATATGATTTTGGTTATGTTGATTGTCCAAATTCTTCATCCCTTCTAACTTCCTTATAAGAAATATATTGTAAGCATAAAAAAGAAGAGTTTTACACTCACAATTAGAACCCTCCTCAAAACATTCAAACGATTCTTTTACACAAGATTATTTAATTCCACCTCATTTAAACTTCCAACAACAATATTTCCTTTATGCACAACTAAACGCTTCTCTGTTTGACGCGCTACCGCTTCAGCAGTACATGTTGCATTCGTCAAAACAAAACTCGCTTCATCTCCTACATTCGGCCATGCTCGCTTCCCTTCATTGTTTAACGTTTCTTTTCCACCCGTAATAAAGCGAAGGGCTTTTCCTAAAGACCTTTCGTCACTCCATCCGAAACGCTCTGCTAATCGATTTGCCTTTTGCAGCATATCACCTGTCCCAAACGGTGACCAATGATCTGTAATACTATCATTTCCTAATGAAACTTTCACACCTTTTTTATCTAATAACGGAATCGGGATTACTTGTTTCCCAATTGGCACCGTTGAAGTAATATCAATGTTTAAAGCAGCTAGTCTTTCTGCCACTTCTTCAGCTTCTTTATCCACAACACCACCAAGTCCAAGCGCATGACTAATTGTGACGCGACCTTGCCATCCCGCTTCTTCTGTTAGACTTGCCAATCTCTTCATTGTAAACGTTCCAAGATTATTTGCATCGTGCAGATGAATATCAACATCCGCATTAAATTCTACTGCAATATCCATAATTGTATGTAATGATTTTTCAATATCATTATCCACTGTAGCTGGATCCACTCCGCCGACTAGATGCGCCCCCATACGCATCGCATCTTTCACAAGTTGTACAGAATTACTGCGCAATAATCCATGTTGCGGAAAAGCAACGATTCTACCAGAAACCTGATTTTTATATGTTTCCAACGCGGCTAACGTCGCCTCCAAATTACCAAGTCCAATAATCGGATCAACATTACAATGCGTTCTAATATTCGTTGCACCATTTCGAAGCAATAACGCTAGCATATTTTCCGCTCTATCTTGAGCAGTTGCTAATTGCTTCGGCAGAATTTTTTCTTCTTCATGAAAACGTGTAAAAATATTCTCTGCTGGCATACAAGCTTTCCAAGGGCCACTATAATACGTCTTATCAATATGAATATGCATCTCTTCGAAAGCGGGCAAAATCAATAAACGATTGGCATCAAGAATGAGTACCCCTTCCTCTTGAACAGCCCCTGCTATCATTCTTTTAATTCGTCCATCTTCAATGAGTAAACTACATAACTCTGTTTCTGTTTGGGAAATTCTCCCCTCTTCATATGTATATCCCGATTCAAGCATTACATTAGTTAACCAATATACTGTCATCTCTCTATTCCCCCACCCTTTATTAGAAATCACCTCATCACTATAAGTTTAATATCCACTGAAAATTAAGACAATTATTACGACTGTTCCCTAAAAAAAATGTAATACAACCACATAGCCTTCTCATAAATTTCCATATAGAATAGAAGTATATAGTTTGCTATAAAGTGAAACTTTGATCAGCGGGGGGGGTTCCTCCCCCCCGCTGATCATTAGTTAAACCAATCGGGCTTTTACGGGCAGTTAATCCCCACCTAACTTCTTTGCTTTCGCTGAATTTTTAGGTGGAGGTCTTACTGCCCGTTAAAGCGAGATAAAAAGGAGTGGATTAGAAGATGTCAAAAAGATTGTGTAAATCCGAAACTGATAAAATGCTATTCGGTATATGTGGTGGTTTAGGAGAATATTTTGATATTAGCTCTACACTCATTCGCATACTTTGGGTCATTGCTGTTTTATGTTTTGGGACGGGTTTTTTAGTTTATTTTATTTGTTTATTACTCATGCCACGCTCTTACTAATAACCTTCTTTCATATATTTGAGCATAGCATATGAAAAAATCCCCTATAGATTTTTCTATAGGGGATTTTTTCATGAAGAATATTTCATCGTTAAATGTAATACTGCTACTTCATCTTCTTCATTTCTATAACTATGTTTCTTGTTCGCTTCAAATTGAATAGAGTCAAACTCATTTAATTCGTATACATCATTCTCAACTTGAATAGATACTTTCCCTTTCATTACCGTTACAAGCTCAATAGCACCTTCATGATGAGCTTCTGGTTCATATATACTATTCGATCTTAAACAAGCACGGTGCATTTCCATCCCCGTTTCTTTCGTATAACGGAACATCGTTTCTAAATGCCATGTTTGTCCTACATCTACTGCAAATCCTTCTCCGCAGCGCGCAACAGCTACAGGTTCTCCAACAACCATCAATCTCGATAAAGGAATCGATAACCCTTTCGTTATTTTCCAAATGACAGCTAACGTTGGGTTCGTTTCGCCTCTTTCAATCTTTCCTAATGTTAATTTACTAACTCCTGTTTTTTGGGCTAATTCTTCTAAACTTAATTTTTGTTCATTTCGAATTTGTCTTAATAGCTGACCTACTTGCTGAATGACTTCTTTCGTTTGCATATCTTCATGTTCTTTCATCTATAAAACCACCTTAAAGTATAAAATAGTTTACTTTTATCATTTTTAAGTATATTATACTATACATAATCATCAAATTCCGAAAGGAGTGCTATACTTCATGCGCGCAATTTTATTAGGCCTTTTATCATCAGCCTTTTTTTCCGCAACCTTTATTATTAATCGAGCGATGAATGTATCTGGAACGAGCTGGGCTTGGACAGCTTCCTTCCGTTTTTTATTTGCTCTCCCTATTTTATTCCTTATCGTTTTATTTCGCAAAAACTTAAGGGGGTTATGGGAAGAATTAAAGAAACATCCATTGGCGTGGATCGGATGGGGTTCCGTTGCAGGTATTGGTTTCTATTCCTTATTAAGTTTTGCAGCTGTCTTTTCTCCAGCGTGGCTCGTTGCTGGAACTTGGCAAGTTACGATCTTAGCAGGTCTACTACTATCACCATTATTTTTCGTTAAAATAGAAACAAAATCAGGTACAAAACTTGTACGCGGGAAAATTCCACTTCGTAGTTTATATGTTGCATTATTTATTTTACTTGGTGTAATTTGTATGCAAGCGACTGCAGCAGGTCATATTACAATGACTCAGTTTATTTCAGGCTTTTTACCTGTCGTGTTAGCTGCTTTCTTATATCCATTCGGTAACCGAAAAATGATGGAACTTGTTGGCGGGCGTCTTGATACGTTCCAACGTGTATTAGGAATGGCAATCGGAAGTCTCCCTATTACTATTTTACTTGGCATATATGGATTTTCTACTACTGGAATTCCAACATCAAACCAAATGCTGCAAGGGTTTTTGTTAGCATTATGTTCCGGCGTGATTGCAACGATGACATTTTTCTTTGCTACTGACCTAGCAAAAGATAACCTCGCTCTACTTGGAGCTGTTGAAGCAACGCAAGCTGGAACGATGGTCTTTACCGTGCTTGGCGAAATTGTTTTCTTGAATGGTTCATTTCCTGGTGGGATTTCCCTACTTGGAATGATTATTATTATGTTGGGAATGGTTGCAAATAGCATTTTAAATCGATCTGTTCCAATCGTTAAACAGAAAAAAACAGCATAAAAAAAGAGTATGGTTCTTTGTTATAGAACCATACTCTTTTTTATTGTCCCCCTATTTCGCCTTATCAGAATAGTATTTCATTAGCTGATTATACTAAAACCTATGTTATAATACGTTTCATGCGCAATAATAGGAGGTAAATTATGTTAAAAAAAGCAATCGCTGAGTTTATTGGTACATTTGTACTTGTATTATTCGGAACTGGAGTAGCTGTCATTGGCGGCGGAATTGAAGGAATTGGAACATTAGGAATCGCTATGGCTTTCGGTCTATCTATTGTGGCTATGGCATATAGCATCGGAACAATTTCTGGATGTCACATTAACCCAGCGGTATCAGTAGCTATGTTCATCAACAAAAGAATGAACGCTATGGAACTTTGTTATTATGTATTAGCTCAAGTTTTAGGTGGTTTATTAGGAACTGCAACATTGGTGACAATTTTACAATCTGCTAAAACACCTTTAGATAATTTAGGACAAAATGGTTTTGGAACTCTTGGTTTATCTGGAGCATTTCTAGTTGAATTTATTTTAACTTTCGTATTCGTATTAGTTATCGTTGCTGTAACAGGTAAAAAAGGAAGCTCTTCTCTAGCGGGATTAGTAATTGGTTTCACATTAGTTTTAGTTCACTTATTAGGTATTCCGTTAACAGGAACTTCCGTTAACCCTGCTCGTAGTATCGCACCAGCTTTATTTGCTGGCGGAGAAGCACTTTCTCAACTATGGGTATTCATCGTTGCACCAATTCTTGGTGGTATCGTAGCAGCTATCGTAGGTAAATTTATTTTAAATACTGAAAAATAGAATCTTCAATATTTCTGAATAAAAAAAGGCGAGCCCTCATTATGAGGATGCTCGCTTTTTACTCTTTCATTTTAGACTTTAAGTTTGTAACTAATTGATCTACCGTTACATTTGCAAGTACGTTTTCCATCGCTTCTTGCGCTTGCATTAAAATAATTTCTAATACCGATTGAATATTAGCTCCTACTGGACATTCAATGTTGGGATTTTCATGGAAGGAAAATAGCTGTCCTTCTTCTACAACTTCCACTGCTTTATATACATCAAGTAATGTAATTTCTTCTAAATCACGAGCAAGTGTCGTACCACCTTTACCAGCTTGTACATCAACAAGTCCTGCTCTCTTCAACATTCCTGTAATGCGACGAATCACAACCGGATTTGTATTCACACTACCAGCAATCCATTCAGAGGTACAGCGAGAGTTTCGATCTATCGCAAGTAACGTTAACATATGCACACCTACTGTAAAACGACTACTAATTCCCATCTGCACACCCTCCTTTGCATTCATTCTATTAAAAGACGACTCTTATTATTATATACTATTTTTAATTTATACATAAAGAAAAAGCATGATTTCAATAGGAAATCATGCTTTTCTCTCATTATTGACGCTTTATGAATTTCGCTAAATCTTTAAATTTCACTTTGTCTGAGTAATTCATTACGCCGTTTACGTAAATACGGCTTGTAATCATATTAACAATAACGATAGTCACCAATAAAATTAATAACGTTACACATACCTCTACAACTCCCGCCTCACCAGCTACAAGTCTTGAAAAGGTAACCATAGGTGTAAAGAATGGAATATATGAACTAACTACAGCTAATGTACTATTTGGATCAAATAATGATTTAAGACTAATAAAAAATGCTGCCATACCTAGCATTGTAATTGGGAACGAAAGAGATTGCACATCCTCAATTTTTGATACAACAGCCCCAACCGCTGCATATAGCATCGCATATAGTAAGTAGCCCGTGACAAAATATACAAAGAACATACTAATCACTACAGCATCCAATTTAGAAAAGTCTAGTGTGAGCCCTATTAAAGATGCGTTATCTAAATCTACCCACCCTAATAAATACGGTACAATAAAACCGAAGGAAGCAGTAATAAGTAATAGTAAAGCACTAGAAACAATTGCTAAAATTTTAGCATGTAGCATTGTTAATGGTTTTACTTTCGGAAGCATTAACTCCATAACGCGAGATGATTTTTCAGATGCTACCGTAGTTCCAATTGCACCACCAAAGATAATAATAAACATATATAAAGCAAACGAGAAAACATAACCAATTCCAAAGGAAGAAGCATGATCTTTTACTGCCTCTTGCTTTAACGGGATTTCCATCTGTAACTGTTTTGCTACTTCGGCAGATACATTATTTTTTTCAATCATTACCGCTGTATACTGTTCTTTTAAATAACTTGCCATAAGTGTAGCCGTTGATTGGCTCGGAAAACCACTATACATATACGTCACTTCTGGAATACCATTCTTTTCTGTAATACGGAATAGACCGTCTAAATCCCCATCTTCCACTTGCTTACGTAACGCCTTAAATTTATCCTTATTTTCTACAGTTACTTTAGCAGACGGAAGTAACTTTGTTACATCACTTTCTTGCACTTTATAAGTATCACTTTCAGTTACTACAGCAATTTTATCTTTTCCTTTATCGTTATCAGCAGTGAAATGATTAAATGCAAAAAGCCCAAACACAACTAGAAATAAAATCGCACTCGTAATTAATGATTTTTTAGATAAAAACGCTTCCCTGAAATAAAATGAAAATACATGAGAAAATTTACGCATCTTTATTTCGCCCTCTCTACAAAGATTTCATTTAACGTCGGCTCTAACATTTTAAATTGTCGTAAGGTAACACCTTGTTCTTGCAATTGTTGTAAAATCTTTAGAGCTTCTGCATCATCTTGTACTTGCATATAAAGAAGGCCTTGTTGTTTTTCATACGATACATGTATAGCTTCTAATCCCCTCACATTCTCTTCTGTATCTTCAATCGTTAAATTACGGAAACCGTATTCTTTTTTAATATCACTTAACTGGCCTTTTACGACTGCTTCGCCTTTTTTCAAAATACATACATGTTGGCAAAAAGCCTCTACTTGTTCCATACGATGACTAGATAAAATAATTGTCTTTCCGCTCTGTACTTGTTCTTCAATAATGCTAGCTAACATCCCAGCATTAACTGGATCCAATCCACTGAATGGTTCATCTAAAATGAGAAGTTCAGGATTATGAAGAAGAGCAGCAATTAATTGAATTTTTTGCTGGTTCCCTTTCGAAAGCTCTCCTGCCGTTTTAAATTTATATTCCGGTATTGCTAATCGATCTAACCAGTGATCAATAGCAAGATCTACTTCTTTCTTCGTCATGCCTTCTAATCTACCAAAATATCGCAACTGGTCTATTACTCTACTTTTTGTATATAAACCTCTTTCTTCTGGTAAATATCCAATCGTTACCCCACTAGTCCCAAATGTTTTTCCATCCCATGTAATAGAGCCTTCATTAGGCGTTAATAATCCGAGAAGCATTTTGATTGTCGTTGTTTTCCCTGCACCATTTCGTCCAAGTAATCCTAGCACTTCACCTTTTGGTAACGAAATTTGCAAACCATTAACTGCCTTTGATTCCCCAAATAGTTTCGTTAAGTTTTGAATTTGTAAACTCAAAGTATAAAGCCTCCCCTTTAGTATCATTCATACTCTCTTTCAAAGACTATGTTTATTCAGGATAAAATATAGCACTACACTTCATCCTCTTATATGTAACACCACTCTCAATCCATCATTTGTTCTATTTAGTTAAAATTGTAAATAATAAAGTGCTTTTTGTCAATTATAATTGTCATTACGACAATAAAACTTGTCAAAATAACTGTTATTATTTTTCTCATCTTTCTAATATAGGACATACTACTATATATACAAAAGACAATATGCAAATGTTCATAAAAAAATTTTATATTTTAATATATAATATAAGATGATTTTCTAACATCAAGGAGGATACATATGAAGATGAAGAGGGGTATCACCACTTTATTATCTGTAGCGGTTCTATCTACATCACTTGTAGCATGTTCAGGAACACCAGAGAAAACAGTGGCAAAAGAAGAAAAAGTAAAATTAACAGAACAACAATTAATGGCTGATTTATGGTATCAAACAGCTGGTGAAACGAAAGCACTTTATTACCAAGGATACAACATTGGTCAATTGAAGCTTGATGCAGCTCTTGCAAAAGGGACAGAGAAAAAGCCTGCTATCGTACTTGATTTAGACGAAACTGTTTTAGACAACAGCCCTCATCAAGCAATGAGCGTAAAAACAGGCAAAGGCTATCCTTACAAATGGGATGATTGGATTAATAAGGCTGAAGCTGAAGCCCTTCCAGGCGCAATTGATTTCTTAAAATATACGGAGTCTAAAGGTGTAGATATTTATTACATCTCAAATCGTAAAACGAACCAACTAGATGCAACAATTAAAAATCTTGAGCGTGTAGGTGCTCCTCAAGCAACGAAAGAACATATATTACTACAAGATCCGAAAGAAAAGGGAAAAGAAAAACGCCGTGAACTCGTTTCTCAAACCCATGATATCGTCTTATTCTTCGGTGATAACTTATCTGATTTCACAGGTTTTGATGGGAAATCTGTAAAAGATCGCAATCAAGCAGTAGCAGATTCAAAAGCACAATTTGGTGAGAAATTTATTATTTTCCCTAATCCAATGTATGGCGATTGGGAAGGCGCGTTATATGATTATGATTTCAAAAAATCAGATGCAGAAAAAGATAAAATCCGTCGTGACAACTTAAAATCATTCGATGCAAAATAAAGAGGATGGCATTCGCCATCCTCTTTATTTTACTTTCTCTGTTAAAGGCAAGATAAACACTTCCACACGTCTATTCTTTGCCTTTCCTTCTTGTGTATCGTTTGGAGCAATCGAACGGTATTCTCCGTAACCAATCGCACTAAATTTTTCTGGTTGTAATTCTTTATTTTGCAGTAATACTTGCATAAAATTAACTGCCCGCTGCGTACTTAATTCCCAATTCGACGCAAACTGCGCATTGGCAATAGGGACATTATCTGTATGACCGGATACTGTAATTTCACGAGGTGACGCTGAAACAAGTAAGCTAGACATCTCTTTTGCAATCCCTAAAGATTCTAATTTCACATCTGCTTTCCCCGAATCAAACAGTATATTTTCTAATATTGTCACCATTAATCCCTTTTCAGTTAATTTAGTTTGAAAAGAAGAGGATAATTGTTTTTCATTAATATATTGATCAATCTTTTTTTGTAATGCTTTCAATTCATCCATCTCTTTTTTTTCTTTGGCTCTAGCTTCTTCTTGTTTTTTTGCTTGTTCTGCCTCAAGGCTACTTGCTGATAATTCTTTTTCATCATTTGGCTTTTGATCACTTAAAAATTCTTTGTTACCTGTTCCCCCAGCTAATTCACTTCGAAAAGCAACTGCCATCTGTTTAAACTTCGCAGCATCTATACTACTCATTGCGAATAAAACGATAAACAATGCAAATAACAACGTTAACATATCAGAATATGGAATTAACCACGTTTCATCGATATGCTCATCATGTTTTTTCTTTTTGCCTCTTCTATTTTTCTTACTCCGCATTTTTTTCTGCTCCTTTTTCTAGCTTTTTACGCTCAGTTGCAGAAAGTGCACCTAAAATACGGTTTTTCATAATAAACGGATATGTACCTTCTTGTAACATTAATAAACAATCAATAATTAAACGTTTTTTCTCGATTTCAGCTGCAGATTTTTGTTTTAACTTATTTGCAAATGGATGCCATAATACATAACCTGAAAAAATACCAAAAATCGTTGCAATAAATGCACCTGAAATAGCATGTCCTAACTTTTCAATATCTGTTAAATTACCAAGTGCAGCTACAAGACCGATAACAGCACCTAAAACACCTAATGTCGGTGCATACGTACCAGCTTGAGAAAAAATTGCTGCTCCTTTTGCATGCCTTTCTTCAATTGCTTCTAATTCAGCTTCTAAAATCTGTTCTAAATCTTCTGCAGATACGCCATCAATCACAAATTTCATACCACGCAAAAGAAATTCATCTTGAATTTTGTCTAATTGTTGCTCTAAAGACAAAATACCGTATTTTCTACTTTCAGATGTCCAATGAACAAACAATTCTAGCAACTGTTCATAACTTAAATCCTTTTTATTTGAACCAAAAAGAACTTTAAATAATTTTGGAACTCTTTTTAGTTGATTCATCGGAAATGCGATACATACTGCAGCAAATGTACCGATAAAAATAATTAATGCTGCGGCAGGATTCAATAAGGCTGTTACGTCAGCGCCCTTGACGACCATCCCTACTACCACTGCTACAAATCCTAAAATAAGTCCAATAATTGTTGCAAAATCCATTCCCATTCACTCCTAGTCTATACAAGAAGTTCTTTATTCTCGATAATCGCTACATCTTCTTATGTATATATATTACATAAAAAATTCATTTCATGAAAGATAAGAAATGAATTAAATGAAAAAATACTACAATTTCACACATTTTCTGACATTTTCTTTGCATTTCTATTACGTTACGACTCTTATATTTCTTTTTCAACAAACTAGACTTATAATAAAAGCAATACATATTTTATTAAGAAAGGACTGTGATTACAAGGCATCATGAAAAAAATAATAATTATTTCTGCCACTACTATTGTAATCGGTATCGCTTCTTTCGCATACTTTGGTTCTAAATCACCACTACAAAATGAGGCGAAAGCTGTCGAAAGTCAAAAACATAGTAATCACCAAAAAGAAGAGATCCCTGCTTTTCCAAAAGCTGATCATAATGCAAAAAAACTAGACAACGACTTTTCTGTTGTAACAAATCCCGAATCTAATCTTGTCTTAGTTAATAAACACCGAAAACTACCAGATGGATACACACCTGAAGACTTAACAAGACCAAACGTACCATTTACTAGTCCAAAAGATAAAGAAAAAACGTTACTGCGCAAAGATGCTGCAAATGCGCTTGAGGATATGTTTGTAGCGGCAAAGAAAGAAGGACTTGAACTTACAGCTGTATCTGGTTATCGTTCATACAAACGCCAAAAATCATTACATGATACATACGTTAGACGTCAAGGAAAAGCTGAAGCTGATTCAGTAAGTGCCATTCCTGGTACTAGTGAGCATCAAACTGGTTTAGCAATGGATATTAGTTCAAAATCTGCTAAATTCCAATTAGAGCCTATTTTTGGAGAGACAGCCGAAGGGAAATGGGTTGCAGAACATGCTCATGAATTCGGCTTTGTCATTCGTTACTTAGAAGATAAAACAGAAACAACAGAATATGCATATGAACCGTGGCATTTGCGCTACGTTGGAAATCCATACGCTACATACATATATAAACATCATTTAACATTAGAAGAAGCAATGGAAGACAAAAAATAAGAGAGCAAATTGCTCTCTTATTTTTCTTTCACTCTATTATTGTAGTAATTTTTTCTTCCACTCTTCAGGCCACGGTTCGCCTCTTCCCGTTTTTTTCGATGCTTGAACCATCATTCCACGACCAACTAAACAAACTTCTCCTTTTGCATTTTTCACCATATAATGCAAATCTAAAGAAGAATTCCCAACCGATCCCGCTTTTACATACACCTTCAACTGTTCATCAAAATATATTTGCTTCATAAAATTACATTGTAAATCTGCAACAACGATCATCGTTTCTGAAGATTCATGCGTCCACTCTTGCATAAACCCAAGTTCTTTAAACAACGCAATACGCGCTTCTTCAAAATAAGTAAAGGCAACGACATTATTTACATGCCCAAACATATCTACTTCACCAAAACGAACTTTTACAGGGTTGTAAAATGAAAAACCACTTTCCCATTGTTCAAAGTCTTCAATATAAGAAATCCTCTTCATGGTTCCCTCTCCTTTTCGCCCTTAAAATAAACAGAATAAACAGAAAAATAAAGTTATAAATATTGCCTCTTCAACATGAAGAGGCATATTTATTAATAGTTATTGTCGCTACCAAAGAAATCTTTGAACGATTGAATTGTTGTATCACGGTTTAATGCCGCAATTGAAGTTGTTAATGGAATACCCTTTGGACATGATTGCACACAGTTTTGAGAGTTACCACAGTTTGCAAGTCCTCCATCTCCCATAATTGCACGTAAGCGATCTGCTTTATGCATTTCACCCGTTGGATGTGAGTTGAATAAACGAGCTTGTGATAACGGTGCTGGTCCAATAAAGTCAGATTTACTATTTACGTTTGGACATGATTCTAAGCATACGCCACATGTCATACATTTTGAAAGCTCATACGCCCATTGACGTTTCTTCTCAGGCATTCTTGGTCCTGGTCCTAAGTCATACGTGCCATCAATTGGAATCCAAGCTTTAACGCGTTTTAACGCATTAAACATACGGCTACGGTCAACTTGTAAGTCACGTACAACCGGGAATGTCTTCATCGGCTTTAAGCGAATTGGTTGTTCTAACTGGTCAATAAGAGCTGTACATGATTGACGTGGCTTTCCGTTAATCACCATCGAACAAGCACCACATACTTCTTCTAAACAGTTCATATCCCATGCAATCGGAGTCGTCTGGTTTCCTTTTGCATCAACAGGATTACGACGAATTTCCATCAGTGCCGAAATAATGTTCATATTTGGACGATATGGAATTTCAAACTCTTGGTCAAACTCTTGTGCATCTGGTCCATCTTGTCTCGTAATGATGAGGCGGATTGTTTTCTCAGACATGTTGCTTATCCCCCTTCTCTTCACCCTTAGCAGCTACATCATGTTTTGAAGAATAATCACGTTTACGTGGTTTAATTAATGAAACGTCAACGTCTTCGTAATGGAATGCTGGTGCATTTCCTTCTCCTTCAAATTTTGCCATCGTAGTTTTTAAGAAGTTTGCATCATCACGATTTGGGAATTCAGGTTTGTAATGCGCCCCGCGGCTCTCATTACGGTTATATGCGCCAATTGTAATAACACGTGCTAACTCAAACATATTTGCAAGTTGACGTGTAAATGAAGCACCTTGGTTACTCCATCTTGCTGTATCGTTAATGTTAATGCGTTTGTAACGTGCCATTAACTCTTCGATTTTCGCATCAGTTTCTAGTAACTTTTTATTTTCACGAACTACTGTAACGTTATCTGTCATCCATTCTCCAAGCTCTTTATGAAGAACATACGCATTTTCGTTACCATCCATCGTTAAAATATTGTTAAATTTCTCTGTTTCGATTAATTCATTTTGCTCATATACAGTAGATGAAACAGCATCTGATGATTTAGAAAGACCTTTCATATATTCAATTGCGTTTGGTCCTGCTACCATACCACCGTAAATTGCTGATAATAGTGAGTTTGCACCAAGGCGGTTTCCACCGTGCATAGAATAATCACACTCACCTGCTGCAAATAAACCTGGAATACTCGTCATTTGCTTATAGTCAACCCATAGTCCGCCCATTGAATAGTGAACAGCTGGGAAGATTTTCATTGGTAGTTTACGAGGATCGTCACCTGTAAATTTCTCATAGATTTCAATGATTCCACCAAGTTTAATATCTAGTTCTTTCGGATCTTTATGAGAAAGATCTAAGTACACCATGTTTTCACCGTTAATACCTAGTTTTTGCTCTACGCAAACATCAAAGATTTCACGCGTTGCGATATCACGAGGTACAAGGTTTCCGTAAGCTGGATATTTTTCTTCTAAGAAGTACCATGGTTTACCATCTTTATATGTCCAAACACGTCCACCTTCACCACGTGCAGATTCACTCATAAGACGTAATTTATCGTCTCCTGGAATTGCCGTTGGGTGAATTTGAATGAACTCACCATTTGCATAATAAGCGCCTTGTTGATATACAGCCGACGCTGCTGTACCTGTATTAATAATGGAGTTTGTTGATTTTCCGAAGATGATACCAGGGCCCCCTGTTGCCATAATCACGGCATCAGCTTGGAAACTTTTAATCTCCATAGTTTGTAAGTCTTGTGCAACGATTCCTCGGCACACACCTTCATCATCAACAACAGCTCGTAAGAAATCCCAACCTTCATATTTCGTTACAAGTCCTGCTACTTCGTGACGACGTACTTGCTCATCTAATGCGTAAAGTAATTGCTGTCCAGTTGTTGCACCAGCAAATGCTGTACGGTGATGTTGCGTTCCACCAAATCGACGGAAATCAAGAAGTCCTTCTTCCGTACGGTTGAACATAACACCCATACGGTCCATTAAATGAATGATACCAGGTGCTGCTTCACACATTGCTTTAACTGGTGGTTGGTTCGCTAAGAAGTCCCCACCATAAATTGTATCGTCAAAGTGGATCCATGGAGAATCCCCTTCACCTTTCGTATTTACGGCACCGTTAATTCCGCCCTGAGCACATACAGAATGTGAACGTTTTACTGGTACTAAAGAAAACAGTTCAACATTTACTCCTGCTTCTGCCGCTTTAATCGTTGCCATTAAGCCAGCCAAGCCACCGCCGACTACTATAAGTTTCCCTTTCATGCTCTCCCACTCCTTACTGATTTGCTAGCTGTGGATCGATGAACGCTAATAATGCACTCACACCTACATAAGATAGACCTAAGAAAATAGCTAATGTTACATAAGTAGAGATTCTTTGTGAACGTGGAGATACTGTAATTCCCCAGCTGATGCAGAATGTCCATAGTCCATTTGCAAAGTGGAAAATTGTTGAAACAACACCAACTAAGTAGAATGCAAACATAGCTGGATTGTTTAAAATATCTGCCATCATATCATAGTTTACCTCTTTACCTAACATTGCTTGAATACGAGTTTCCCAGACGTGCCAAGAAATGAAAATCAGCGTAACGATACCTGAAATTCTTTGGAAGACGAACATCCAGTTACGGAAATAACCGTAAGAAACCGCATTGTTCTTAGCTGTAAATGCAATATATAAGCCATATATAGCATGGTACAGTATCGGTAAAAAGATGATGAAAATTTCTAGCGCATACCGGAATGGAAGGAGCTCCATAAAGCCTGCAGCTTTGTTAAAAGCCTCTGCTCCTCTTGTTGCAAAGTTGTTTACAATTAGATGTTGCGTCAAAAAGACACCAACCGGGATGACCCCCATTAATGAGTGCCACTTACGAAACGTATACTCGCGGCCTTTCATGTCCCCATTACCCCCTTGAATGTTTGACTGCTGTTTTCAGATTAATTTATAACAATAATGTTTTTTCACTATTGGCATAAGAAAAACTGAAAAAATTATTCGAAATATTTCAGCATAATTTGATAACAAGTTCATTTTACCCCTATTTTTGTCGAAGCGTCAAGAAAACGTATACATAATTTGCATATAATTTGCCAATTCTTTTTTTCTTCTTAGATATTCAGATTTACCTAAAGAAAAATCTGTTTTTATAAATGAAAAATGTTATATAATAATCCCTATAGAAAGAGGGGAATATTGTGAGTAAAAATACAATCGATATAACATCTTTAGAAGATGTTTCATTGAACGCCTTCGCTTATGAATTGCTACGTGAAGAATTACTACCTGATTTAATCGGCAACGATTTAGATGGTATTTTATACTGGTCTGGTAGAAACCTTGCAAGAAAATATCCACTAGAAACAATTGAAGAAGTCATTCAGTTCTTTGAAAAAGCTGGCTGGGGCACTTTAAGCATTATTGAACATAAGCGTCGTGAAATGCAGTTCCAACTTAAAGGCACACTCATTGCAGAACGTCAAAAACAAAAAAGGCATTCTTCTTATCAACTAGAAGCTGGATTCATCGCTGAACAAATTCAAAAGCAACGGAACGTCGTTGCAGAGTCATACGAAGAAAAGAAAAAACGTTCTGACTCTATTACATTTCTTGTGAAATGGGATATAAAAGATCTCATTGAAGTGTAAGGCATTACCTGCAGTCAACTAGACATATCAGTTTAGTTGACTTTTTTGTATTTTCATTCACATCAATTTATTTTAAATCTTCAGAAATTATAACAAAAAATAGAAGACATTGTAAACTACAACGTCTTCTTATCTGTTAAATACGTATAAATTGTTTCCGCGACATTTTTCGGCATACCCGCTTCGACAAATTCTGCTACCGAAGCTTCTTTCATCTTCTTTAATGAACCAAAATGTTTTAACAATACCTTTTTCCGTTTATCACCGATTCCTGGAATATCATCCAGTGCTGATTGAATAACAGATTTCCCGTGTAATTGACGATGGAATGTAATCGCAAATCGATGCACTTCATCTTGAATGCGCTGCAATAAATAAAATTCTTGGCTATTCCTCTCAAGCATCACAGGTTCAGGTGGATCCCCAATAATTAAATGGGAAGTTTTATGTTTGTCATCTTTTACAAGACCTGCCATCGGAATATATAACCCAAGCTCATTTTCTAGAACATCACTTACAGCTGCCAGATGGCCTTTTCCGCCATCAATAATGATTAAATCTGGTAATGGTAAACTCTCTTTAAGGGCCCTTGTATAACGGCGTCTCACAACTTCTCTCATAGACTCATAATCATCCGGTCCTTGAACCGTTTTAATTTTATATTTCCTGTACTCTTTCTTTGCTGGTTTCCCATCGATAAAAACAATCATTGCGGAAACTGGATTTGTTCCTTGAATATTTGAGTTATCAAATGCTTCAATACGATACGGTGTTTCAATTCCGAGCTGCTTTCCTAAATGATCTACCGCCTTAATCGTTCGCTCTTCATCACGTTCAATTAAATAGAATTTCTCTTCAAGAGCAATCTTCGCATTTTTATTTGCCAATTCTACAAGATCTTTTTTCTTACCACGTTTCGGCTGTGTCGCTTCAACTTCTAAAAAGCGCTCTACTAATTCTGAGTCTATACTTCCTGGAACGACAATTTCCTTCGGCTTAAAATGACTGCTGTTTTCATAAAATTGACCGATAAACGTTAAAAAGCCCTCTTCTGGTTCATCGTAAATTGGAAACATAGAAACATCACGCTCAATTAGCTTTCCTTTTCGAACGAAGAAAACTTGAACACACATCCATCCTTTATCAACTGCATATCCAAACACATCACGATCTACTAAGTCACTCATAATCATCTTTTGTTTTTCCATAATTGCATCAATATGAGCAATTTGATCACGTAACTCTTTTGCACGTTCAAATTCTAGTTTCTCTGAAGCTTCATACATCTTTGTTTCTAATTCTGAGCGAACTTCTTTATGTCCACCATTTAAAAACTTAATAATTTCATCTACAATTTCTTTGTTTTGTTCTTCCGTCACTTCTTTCACACAAGGTGCTAAACATTGACCCATATGATAATATAAACAAACTTTATCGGGCATATTTGAGCACTTACGAAGCGGGTACATACGATCTAGCAGTTTTTTCGTTTCGTGAGCTGATTGTGCATTCGGATAAGGTCCAAAATACTTTCCTTTATCCTTTTTTACGTTTCGCGTAATGAGTAATCGCGGCTGTTTTTCAGCTGT
Source organism: Bacillus sp. 5w2 (assembly GCF_054353775.1). Classification (NCBI taxonomy): domain Bacteria; kingdom Bacillati; phylum Bacillota; class Bacilli; order Caryophanales; family Bacillaceae; genus Bacillus; species Bacillus sp. 5w2. The sequence goes on from NZ_JBTIWT010000019.1 coordinate 84,335, forward strand.
AATTTTAATAAAAGGATATGTTTTATCATCTTTTAATTGAATATTATATTTTGGATCATGTTTTTTTATTAAATTTAACTCTAAAATGAGAGCCTCTAGATTTGAGGAAGTTACAATATATTCAAAATCTACAATTTCTCCGACAAGCCGCAGTGTTTTCCCATCATGCGAACCAGTAAAGTACGAGCGCACACGATTTTTAAGCACTTTTGCCTTTCCGACATATATAACCGTTCCTTGCTTATCTTTCATTAAATAACAACCAGGTTGATCTGGTAAAATAGCCAGCTTCTCTTTTAAATGTTCGTGCACTCGTCACCCTCCATTTCTACATGCTTAGCATTTTTATTTTCACATGAAAACATACTATGCCAAAACACCCAACATACGTTCTTTTATTGTAACGGAAAGGTGTAAAAAAGGAAAATAAAAAAAGCTACCAAATGGCAGCCCCTTTATTTTAGAAGTGTTTAGAAACTAATTCTACTAACGCTTCTTTCGGTTTGTAACCTAACGCTTGATCAACTACTTTACCGTCTTTTAATACGAAAAGAGCTGGAATGCTCATTACTTCGAATTGACGAGCAGTTTCTTGATTTTCATCAACGTCTACTTTTACTACTTTTACTTTTTCGCCTAGTTCTGCATCGATTTCCTCTAATACAGGAGCGATCATTTTACAAGGTCCACACCAAGGTGCCCAGAAATCTAATAATACAACACCTTCGCTAGTTTCAGCTGCGAAGCTTTGGTCATTTGCATTTACAATTGCCATTTTATTTCCTCCTTCAAGTATATTCTACCAAGAGTATATCATTAACTTATATACGTGGCGAATAATATGTATCGTTATGTATTGTAACAAAAAAATGCCCCTTTATACTATATAAAAATACGGATGAAATACTAAAAAGATGAGAGACAGGGGATCTCTCACCTTTTTCTATATATAGGGGTACTTCACTTGGAACTCAAGGGTACTTAAATCATGAATGTACTTTTAACTTTTTAAACTCTTCTGTTAAAAGAGGTAAGACTTCGAATAAATCACCGACAATACCGTAGTCAGCTACTTTGAAGATACTTGCTTCTGGATCTTTATTAATCGCAACGATTATTTTTGAGTTAGACATACCAGCTAAATGCTGAATCGCACCAGAAATACCACATGCAATGTATAAGTCTGGCGTAACAACTTTACCAGTTTGACCAATTTGTAATGAGTAATCGCAATACTCAGCGTCACAAGCACCACGAGATGCCCCAACAGCACCGCCTAGTACGTCAGCTAACTCTTTTAATGGTTTAAAGCCTTCTTCACTCTTCACACCGCGTCCGCCAGCGATAATAACTTTCGCTTCAGAAAGATCAACACCTTCTGCTGTTTTACGGACAACATCTTGAATGATTGTACGTAAATCTTTCACATCAACTGTAATAGAAGATACGTCACCACTGCGAGACTCATCTTTTTCAAGCGTTGCAATGTTATTTGGACGTACTGTCGCAAATAAGATACCGTCTGTTACAATCTTCTTCTCGAATGCTTTACCAGAGTAAATTGGACGAGTGAAGATAACATTTCCACCTTCAACCTCTAAAGCAGTTACGTCAGAAACTAAACCAGCTTCAAGCTTCGCTGCTAATTTTGGTGATAAATCTTTACCAAGTGCTGTATGTCCAAAGACAATACCTTCTGGATTTTCTTCCGCATATACAGCTAAAAACGCTTGTGCATAACCATCAGATGTATATGATTTTAATTTATCATTTTCAACTGTCACAACGCGATCTGCACCGTAATGAATCAATTCATTTGCAAAAGAGGCAACGCTGTCTCCAACTAGAAGACCTACTACTTCACCGCCTTCTGCAATTGTTTTTGCTGCTGCTACCGCTTCAAACGAAACGTTACGTAGCGATCCATCACGAACTTCACCCATTACTAATACTTTACGAGCCATAGATTTTCCCTCCTGCATATATAATTTCGTATTTTATTAGATTACTTTCGCTTCTGTATGGAGCAACGATACAAGTTCTTTTACTTGATCTTGCAGCTCGCCTTGTAACACTTTTCCTGCATCTTTCTTAGGAGGCAAATAGATTTCAATTGTTTTTGTCTTTGCTTCCACATCATCTTCTTCTAAATCTAAATCATCTAATTCTACTTCTTCTAGTGGCTTTTTCTTCGCTTTCATAATACCTGGAAGTGATGGATAACGCGGTTCATTTAAACCTTGTTGTGCCGTTACTAAAACTGGTAATGAAGTTTCAATCACTTCAGTATCACCTTCAACATCACGCTCAATCTTCACGTTTGTACCGTCAATTTCAAGTTTTGTAATTGTCGTTACGTACGGAATATTTAACGCTTCAGCTACGCGTGGACCGACTTGTCCAGATGCACCATCAATTGCAACGTTTCCGCCTAAAATTAAATCTGCATCTTTATCTTTTAAATATTCAGCAAGCACTTTTGCTGTCGTGAACTGGTCACCATTTTCCACATCATCTTCAATATTAATTAATACCGCTTTATCACAGCCCATCGCTAATGCAGTACGAAGTTCTTTCTCACTATCTTCGCCACCGACTGTTACAACTGTAACTTCTCCGCCTTGTGCGTCTCTTACTTGAATTGCTTCTTCAATTGCATATTCATCGTAAGGGTTGATGATGAATTCCGCTTCGCCATCGTAAATTGCACCGTTTTTAATTACGATTTTGTCTTCTGTATCAAATGTTCGTTTCATGAGTACGTAGATGTTCATTCCATTTACCCCCTTGTTTTTCAGAAAGATTCTATCAATTTTAATTTTCTGTTAATTTATATTAAAAAAATAATTGAACTACCTGCCACTAAATGAAGGTTTACGCTTTTCTAAAAATGCAGCTACACCTTCTCTTCCATCTTCACTCGTAAATACTTCACCAAAAATCTGTGATTCACGTTGTACACCTTCATAGTAATGAGACGATTTTGTCGTTTGCAATAACTCTAGTACAGCACGAGTTGTTGCTGGACTTTTTCCAGCAATTTGTTTTGCGACTTTAAGCGTATCATCTAAAAATGATTCTTCAGAGAACAATCCGTTAACAAGTCCCCATTTCAATGCTTCTGCACCAGTAATCGGTGTACTTGTTAACATCATTTCACAAGCTTTTGCTTTCCCAACATAACGTGGTAAGCGCTGTGTACCTGCAAAACCAGGAATTAATCCAAGTGTTAATTCAGGTAAACCAAGTTTTGCACTTTCAGTTGCAAAGCGCATGTGGCAAGACATAGCAAACTCAAGGCCGCCGCCCAGTGCCGCTCCATGAATTGCCGCAATAACTGGTTTTGAACATTTTTCAACACGCTCAAACGTAACTTGTCCAAGCTGTGCTAATTCTGTTGCTTGCTTCGCTTCAGTAACAGATGTAAATTCTTTAATATCTGCTCCTGCTGAGAAGAAACGTCCTTCACCATGAATAACAACAACACGAATGTTATCATCCTTTTCCACTTGATCAATTAATTCAGTAACGTCATGCATAACTTGTGAAGACATCGCATTCGCTGGTGCGTGATTTAACGTCGCCACCGCGATATGATCTTCAACTCTTACAGATAGGAATTTCAACATGATCCCTCCCATTATTGACGATAACCACAAGCTGCAATAAGTAGCCCATGTACCGTTTTTGAAAGTGCGACCAGATCATACTTATGATCGCTCATTACCCAATTGGTCACAACTTCATCTACTGTTCCAAAGATCATTTGTCTTGCCACGCGAACATTTAAATCCGCTTGAAACTCACCTTGTTTTATGCCAGTCTCTAAAATCTCATCCATAACTTGTAAGTAGCCTTTTAATACTTCATTTATTTTAAGGCGCAAGTCTTGATTAGACTGTCTTAGCTCTAATTGCGTAACGATAGCAAGAGGATCATTTTGCGACAACAGCACGAAGTGCGTTTCTACCAACATGAATAACTTCGATACAGCGCTTTCAATTCCTGCTGTTTTTTGACGAATTGTTTCGACAAATTCTCCCATCTTCTCTTGGAATAAGGATATTAATATATCTTCTTTATTTTTAAAATATAAATAAATCGTGCCATCAGCTACCCCAGCTTGCTTTGCGATTTTAGAAACTTGCGCTTGGTGGTACCCATTCTCCGCAATCACAATGACTGCCGCATCAATAATTTGATTGTATTTCGGTCTATTTTTCTTCACTTTACTGTCCCCTTCAAGAAGATGACTGAATGAATAGTCATTCATATTCTTATAATACTGACTATTTAGAAAAGTGTCAATCCTATTTTTTCAAAAAGAAAGGGCCTTAGCCCGTTTGCTCATCCTCATTCTTTCGCTTCTCTTCATCTATTAGAACACGGCGTAAAATTTTTCCGACTGTCGTTTTCGGCAATTCATCTCTAAACTCATATACTTTCGGCACTTTATAAGCGGCTAAATATTTACGTGCAAACTGATTTAATTCTTCCTCAGAGCACTCCGTACCTTCTTTTAACACAACAAATGCTTTAACTGTCTCTCCTCGGTACGGATCTGGAACTCCAATCGTCACTACTTCTTGCACTTTTTCATGCTCATATAATACTTCTTCTACTTCACGAGGATACACATTAAATCCACTCGCAACAATCATATCTTTCTTACGATCTTTCACATAGAAGAAGCCATCTTCATCCATGTAACCAACATCCCCTGTATGGAGCCACCCGTCTTGTAATACAGCTGCTGTTTCTTCTGGCTTATTCCAATACCCTTTCATAATTTGAGGACCCTTTACAACAATTTCACCAAGTTCACCCGGAGGTAAAGCCTCTCCAGTTTCAAGTGACATAATGTTTGCCTCTGTATCTGGCCACGGCACACCAATACTTCCTGGCACGCGTTTTTCCCACAAAAAATTCCCATGTGTAACTGGCGACGACTCCGTTAATCCATAACCTTCTACCAATTTTCCACCTGTAACTCTCTCAAACTCTTCCTGTACTTCTACAGGAAGCGGGGCAGATCCACTAATACAAGCCTCGATAGAAGAAATATCATATTCTTTTAAGAGGGGACTATTTAATAGAGCAATATAAATGGTTGGTGCCCCTGGAAATAGTGTGACTTTATGTTTTTTTATTGCTTCAAAAACCATTTTCATATCAAACTTCGGAATCAGCACCATTTTATATCCTTGCATAATACTTAAATTCATTACAGCTGTCATCCCATACACATGAAAGAACGGAAGGACACCAAGAATTACTTCTTCTCCTTCTTTACAATTATATAGCCAATGAGCTCCCATCAAAGTGTTCGAAACAAGGTTTTTATGCGTCAACATAACCCCTTTTGGAAATCCCGTTGTTCCCCCTGTATACTGCAAAAGAGCTAGATCATTTTCAGGATCACAAGGAACTTCAATATTAACATTACTTTCTCGTTCTACTGATTTCCATAGATGAATCGTTTCGCTTTCCGACACATTCACGACAAGATTTGCCTGCTTTTTTTGTACAAATGGATAAAGTAAATTTTTAGGGAAGGGTAAAAAGTCCGCAATCCGAGTTACGATAATATGTTCAATTTTTGTAGCAGATTGAACATTCGTTACTCTTGGAAACACTAAATCGAGACAAAGAATTACTTTTGCTCCGGAGTCATGAAGCTGGTATTCTAATTCTCTTTCTGTATATAGTGGATTTGTTTGTACTACGATACCTCCCGCAAGTAATGTACCATAATAACCAATTACGGATTGCGGACAGTTCGGCAACATAATAGCAACTCGATCACCCTTTTCCACACCGAGCTTTTGAAGATAATTCGCAAATCTCTTCACCTTATCGTGGAAGTCTGAAAATGTAATATCCTTCCCTAAAAAGTGAAGCGCTTTCTTTTCTGGATAGCGAGAAGCCACCTGTTCCACATATCCATGAAGCGGCTGAATTTCATAAGAAATCGTACTTGGAATTTCTTCTGGATAACTTTTCAACCATGGTTTTTCCACCTTCATTCCCCCTTCAAATACATAAAAGATAAAGTGAAACTTTAATCAGTGGGGGTTTTATTTCCCCACTGATTATTAGTTGAACAAATCGGGCTTTTACGGGCAGTTGATCACCCAGTTAACTTCTTTACTTTCGCTGAATTTTGAGGTGGGATCTTACTGCCCGTTAATGCGGGATAAATGAATGTTCATTCATGATGGTTATTTTCATTATATTATAGTCACCATAACGTTACAATCATAATATTCTGACTTTTATATAACTATGCTTCACTCCATTAACTTCTTATTATATGTAGAAACTCTCCTAATCTATAAAAGAATAAGAGAGTCATTATTTAGCTTAATCTTATTATCGTTAACACAGCTCCTGGTGTAGTTGTTGATAATGTAGCAACAGCTAACAAACCAAATAGTTGCAAACTAATAGCACTTCCAGCCGCAAGAGTCGTAATAATTGTTGCACTAAAAGATGTGGTTGCCAAGGCAGGCGAATTGATAGTCCCAGCAAGCGGTGCTCCATTAATTGTAATGCGTGAACTAACTAATAACGAAGCGGTTATATTAATTGTATATGAAATATAATAATTCCCTGCATTTGCAGCCGTAAATACTGTATTTCCCCCAGAAACCGTAATTCCCGGACCGATATTCTGATTGTTTGGAAGTGGGACATTTGTTCCACCGAGAAGTACCGATATCGCTGAACCCGACGTATTATTTGCAAACGCGTATGTTGCCGTTATACTTGTGCCAGTTGCTCCGGTTTCACCTGTTGCTCCCGTTGCTCCTGTTGAACCCGTTATTCCCGTCGCTCCTGTTGGGCCTGTTGCTCCTGTTATTCCCGTCGCTCCCGTCGCTCCCGTTGGACCCGTTGCTCCTGTTATTCCCGTTGCTCCCGTTGGACCTGTTATTCCTGTTATTCCTGTTATTCCTGTTATTCCCGTCGCTCCTGTTGGACCTGTTCCTGTTATTCCCGTCGCTCCTGTTGGACCTGTTACCCCCGTTATTCCCGTCGCTCCTGTTGGACCTGTTACCCCCGTTATTCCCGTTGGACCCGTTGGACCTGTTATTCCCGTCGCTCCCGTTGGACCCGTTGTTCCCGTCGCTCCTGTTGGACCCGTTGGACCTGTTGCTCCCGTCGGACCTGTTGGGCCCAGCTTAGGAACTGTCCCATCGCAACTAAAACAGCATGAATCAACATGTACACCATTTTGATTATTACACCCACAATATCCATTTATGTTATTGCTCCATGAAGACATGTTGATCCCTTCCTTCAAATTCAATCTTTTAAGTACAAGTAAGAAATTAAAAAACACCTATCAAATAAGAACGAAAAACTTTATTCAGTGGAGCTAAATATAGATTTATCCCGTACATTCTAATAATTATTACATGCGATACTATCTCCTTTTGCTTGTACTTTCGCCTCTCTCGTTAAATGAAATTCCTTTTCTAAATCCTTCATACACATATGGATTCCAATCTTACATAGCAATATCCGTATAACCCCTTATTTTTCGTTGGAATTTTTACCTTTTCATTTATAATCAATGGCTTTAAACTTCGCAACAGATATAAGCCACCTTCTAAACTTCCCACGATTTTCATCATAACTACTAATGTTGTACCAAACGATTAATAAAGTATCGTCAACACATTCGTTTTCTGACACTTTTACAAACACTTTCTAATAATTTCCATATTTTAACAACACTTAACGAATTCTTTCTTGTGGAACAGGAATTATATTATCTCTCACGAATTTAACCTATGAACATAACTAGGGGGGATAAATATGTACCAAACTATTGAAGGCTTTCTACAATCATGGAAATACGAGGCTGAGTCTACTCAAAAGATGCTCGATGTACTAACAGATGAATCTTTGTTACAAGAAATCGCACCTGGACACTGGACGTTAGGCAGAGTTGCTTGGCACATCGTGACGGCAATTCCTGTTATGCTATCTGGTACTGGGCTTAAGTTTGAAGGAGAAACGAAAGATTATCCTGTACCAACTTCAGCTAAGAAAATTGCAGATGGGTATCGTAAAGTGAATGCGGCTTTTGTTGAAGCACTTCAAAGCGAATGGACTGATAAAGACTTAGCTACTATGAATGACTTCTTTGGCCGCCCTATGCCGAATTCTATATTTTTAATGACACTTATCAATCACCAAAATCATCACCGCGGACAAATGACTGTCTTAATGCGACAAGCTGGCTTAACAGTCCCTGGCGTATATGGTCCTGCAAAAGAAGAATGGGCTGCTGCTGGAATGGAAGCTCCTAAAATGTAACAGAAAAAGACAAGGTGTTTACACATCTTGTCTTTTTCTGTAATTTGTTTCATGTGAAACTATTTTTTTGCTAAATGGTTGTTTTGTGGAAAAAATACGTTGAAATAAAGTGAAACTTTAATCAGTGGGAGATGCGGAAGTCAAAAATACTTCTTACGATGCTAAAATGAACCGCTATGCAATCTCCTTTGAGACAAGTAGAGACGGAGAGTTTACTATCGTAATATAAAAGTCCTAATAACTTTAACATTTCTCCAGGAGTTCAAGAGTATGTAAGCACACACTCTAAATTTACAGAGTAGTAACGAAGCATACATATACAAAAAAGAGTTGGTGTAACTGTAACGCCAACTCTTTTTTACGTATTCTTGTCATACTGTTACATCTTCCCTCTCTATATTTTTAATTCCGTAATATGCAATCGCAACTCCAATTGCCGCCAATGCTAGTTGAAGGGGAAGAAAAGTTGCTGTAGAAAACGCTGGGTTGGTATTCATTGCAATTGATACAACGATAAGAGATGAAACAATTGTAGTTGGCACTGAACGTTTACGCATTCCAAAATATAATGGGATTAAACTCATTCCCGCAGTTGCAATAGCTAAAGGAACCAGTTTTATTCCTTCTTGCGTCAATTGATCTACTGTAAATGGATTAGGAAGAATTGAAAAATAACTATCTATCCCAAAGAACACTCCTACTACTAAAATGTTAGATAAAATAACTGTTAGAAATGTTAATGTTGCTGTAATGGCCAACTTACTACTCATCATTTTCCTCCGATTAATAGGATAAGAAAACATAAGTAGTATTGTCTTATTTTTATATTCACTAATTATTAACCTTGCGATTAACACACTACCAAAAATAATGAATGTTGCTCTTACTAATGTACTAGCCGTTAACAACATCATCTGCGGATCCCTTATTTCTGGATCACCTTCTACTTGAGCAACAATGCTCGTAAAGATCATTAATGCCAGTATAGCGATATTTGCAATAACTGCCCCTTTTACATACCAGCCAAGCTTAAACTTCTTCATTTCTAGCTTCATTAAACGTAGCATAATAGTCCTCCTTTCATTTACATTTTAATCAATATAAATCGCTCCTGTTTTACTTAAAATCTTCACTTCATTTTTTGCGTCACCGATGGTTCCTTCTTTTATCTTTTCTGTATTTTTATCTTTCTTAAGTCCGTCTACATTCACTATTATGTCAGCCGAATTACTTTTAGCCGTAAGCTTTAAAGAAGCCGGAACACCTTTATACCTTACGCCAATGTCGCCTGATTTTGTTTCTACAAATAATGATTTTCCTTCTGTCATATCTTTCAGTAATACTTCACCGGATGTTGAAGTGATGTTCATATTTTCGTTTTTTACATTTTTCACATAATTATCGCCAGTAGTAGAAGTTATATTTACTTCTTGTAATGAACTATCTTTTAACATTAAATCTCCACTTTCGGATGTGAATTCCCCCTTCTCTGCCGATAGCCCTACAATCATTTCATCTCCAGATTTGCCTTTCGTCACAATACTTTTTACTACTATATCTCTTATTTTCACATCACCCGATTTATTATTTAATACAATTTTATCTATTTCTTTCTTCGGAACAGTTATAGATATACTATTTTTCTTCCTAAACGTAAAACCATTAAAAAATTTAGTCACCTTTTGTTTTTGCTTAATCACAATTTTATTTTCATCATTTTCTATTTTGACAGGATCTATTTTATCCACTTGTTGACCTTGAGCAGAAATTACTATTTTATTAGCGTCTGTACTTTTAAATTCAATATCCCAGTTTTCATTGTCTACTTCTATTTCTTTTATATGATTTATCTCAAAAGACTTTTCTTTCTTAAAATCTTTCCCCTGAAATGTCTTAAAACCAAAAACCACACTAGCAATTGTCAGAAATAAAATTGCAATTACTATTATTTTTTTCAACATTCATACCCCAGTTCATTGTTGTTTTAATCTTACTTCACGCCACATCGATCTTGTCGATTTTACGATAGGATAGATAACTAATGAAAACCCCTAATAAACAGAGCACTATTGGGATAGCTATAAAATCAAACATACTTACTTGATCGCTTCCAGCCCCAACGTTACCACTAATCAGCATACCAATTATTACTGCCGAAGTAATCGTTGTCGGTGTTGATTTCTTTCTCATCCCAAAAAACAAAGGAATTAAACTTATACCAGATATCATAAATGCACTTATAATAGTAGTTGGAACGATAGCTATTATTTCACCTATCGTAGCTGGCGTTTCAATCAGTCCCATCATTGGACTCACAAAATATACGAGCAAACTAATAATAAAAGTAGCGATAATCGTGCTCACAAAACAAAAACAAAAAACAATTGTTAATTTCGCTCTCATTAACATTTTCCTTTGTAGTGGATACATAAACAATAGTTGCATTGTTTTGTTCTTATACTCATCAATTACTAAACGTGATAAAATGACCGAACTAAAAATAATGAATGTTATCCTAATAAAAACATTTGCTAAAGCCATGTTCTGTGTGAAGTCAGAGAAGAGCACGTCTCCCTCGGCTTTAATTCCTAATGCCATAAGGCTTACTGCAGCGAAAATTGCTATAATACAAATTGCTACACTTTTAAAGTAACTAGATAATCGATGCTTTTTCCACTCAAGCTTCATTAATCTAAGCATACAAACCACTCCTCCATTCTTTATATAACTATCTCTACGCTGCTAACATTCTAATTCCAGCTGTACTTACGCTTAATATCCCTATCACTAGTAAAATTAACGCCCATTTCCGCTCTGGTTTTCTATAATATAAAATCCCACTTATGAACATTACAATTAACCCACTTACTAGATTCACTAACAATCCATTAAGCATGAATGCCCTCTCCATCCATTACATTTAAGAAATATTCTTCTAAGGAACTATGTTTCTTATTAATACTTTCAATTTCTACATCGTTCATAATAAGTGCTTTTGAAATAGCTTGTTGCGTCTCTGACGTATCATACACACGAATCATGTTTCCACTCATTATTTTGTAATTTTTTATACCGAGTTTATCTTCTAAAATATAAGCTGCACGCTTCACATCAGGAACAGTAATTTCAATGTACTCTGTTTGTTTTCCGTTAATGCTCTTCATTGAAACTTCTTTTATTAGTTTTCCATTTTGAATCACACCAATTGTATCTGCCATTAGTTCCATCTCACCTAAAATATGACTAGAAACTAATAATGTAATGCCATATTCTTTGCAAAGCATTTTAAATAAGTCTCGTAATTCTTTAATACCAATTGGATCTAAACCGTTAATTGGTTCATCTAAAATAAGTAGTTCTGGCTTTGTCATGATCGCCCTTGCAATACCAAGTCGTTGCTTCATCCCTAATGAAAAATCTTTTACTTTTTTATCATCTATACCGTGCAGTTTTACTAAATGTAAAGCATGATCAATTGCATTTTTATCGTAATAGCCCATATATTCACAATGTAATTCTAGGTTTTCCTTCGCCGTTAATTTATCATAAAAGATTGGATATTCGATAATGGTCCCCATGCGCTTTAACAATTCATAAGATGTATCTGTTAACTTCTCACCAAAAATTTCAATATCACCGCTCGTCGGTTTTATTAAATTTGTGATCATTTTCATAATCGTTGTTTTACCTGCACCATTCGGCCCTAAGAAACCGTATATCTCTCCTTTTTTCACATGCATGTTAACGCTAGAAATAACTTCTTTCCCTTTAAATACTTTCGTCAGTTGGTTCGTTTTTAATATATATGTCATGTCACTTACCCCTTTCGCACTACTTTATATTTCTATAATAGACAACAGAAATCTCTTTTTTCTTACCCGTTTCTTACAAATTCCTTACGCTGCAAAAAAGCTTGTAGAATCTACTTCTCTACAAGCTAAAACAGCATCTTTGTTAATACAACTGTAAAAATTGTTTTTTCATACGGCTTACTAGAAAGGTGAATTTTCCCATCCATCGCTTCCACAAGCCTTTTCGTAATCGTTAACCCTAAACCGCTCCCTTGGTACAATCTATTTCTTGAATCTTCAAGTGTGTACATACGCTCAAACACTTTATCAATATGAGATTCATCAATTCCTTTTCCTGTATCCCATACGTCTATATACACATTTGTTTCGTCATCTCTTAACGTCATACCGAGTGTCTTTCCATCGTCTCCATATGTAATCGCATTTGATATTAAATTATTCAATACTCTACCTAATACTTCTACATTTCCAAGTGCATATATATTTCTTTCTGGTATATCAATATGAACGTGAAAACCTTTCGTCGTCACTAAATCATAAAAAGATAAAATCTTCTCGCGACAAACTTCATTCATATTTACTTTTGTCATCTCGATTGCCTTGTCACCAGATTCTAATTTTGCTAAATCAAAAAACTTATGAATTAGTTCCATTACTTCTAGTGTTTTCACATGCACCTTTTCAAGTAATATTTGCTGTTCTTCTTCATTTATCGTTTTATCCTTATTTAACATTTCTGTATATCCAAGAATAACTGTTAGTGGCGTCTTTAAATCATGCGAAATATTTGAAAGCATTTTTCTCATCGAAATTTCTACTTTTGCATGATCTGCATTCGTTTTCTGTTTTGCATCTAATAATTGATTAATTGCAACTAATAACTTTTGTAATTCTAGATCATCTGTCATAACGAGTAACTTCTCGCCTGTTTTTTCATTTACAATACTTTCTAACTTTTCATATGTGTATCGTAAATTTTTACTACTATTTTTTCTCATTTTATACTGTATGTAAATGACACATAACAATATAAAAATAATACCTATTAACAGATTGACCATATTACATCACTTCCAACTTATAGCCGATACCCCATAACGTTTTAATATATTCTGGATTAGATGGATTACTTTCAATTTTCTCACGCAATCTTCTCATATGAACATTAATAACATTATCGTCACCGTAATACTCTTCATTCCAAACTAACGTATATATTTGTGCTTTTGTAAATACACGATTTTGATTTTTTACGAACAGTTTTAAAATCTCAAATTCTTTTAAAGTAAGCTTGAGAGGATTCCCTTTTTTTTCCACAGTAAAATTAATTGGATCGATTGTTAAATCACCAATCTGAATCATCTTTTCTGTTGTTTCTGTAGCCGAATATTTCGTAGACCTCCGAATACCCGCTTTTACACGTGCAGCTAATTCAATCATAGAAAACGGCTTACAAATGTAATCATCTGCTCCAAGTCCTAATCCAACAGCTTTATCAACATCTGTATCTTTTGCCGACATCATTAAAATCGGAACGGCACTTTTTTCTCGAATGATTCTCACGACCTCTAAGCCATCTAGCTTTGGCATCATAATATCGAGGATAATCAAATCAAATGAACCTTTTAAATATGTATTCACCCCTTCTTCTCCATCAGATGCGATTGTAACTTGAAAGCCTTCTTTTACTAAATATGTTTCAACCATCTCTTGAATTGAAACGTCATCTTCAACTAATAAAATATGATGTGACATATTTCTATCCCCTTTTTTACAAACATTAACACTTTAATTGTATCGTAACGAATGAATACTGGAAAGAATTATGTGAATTTTCAAACCAACTTCCCTTCCTTCCTTAACAATGATATGATAAAATTCACTACTATTGTTCATAATTAACTTTATATAAAGGAGACTTATCATGTCAGAAAACAAAAAAGTAAGCTTAGCTGATTTAATGCGCGAACAACTTGCAAAGAAAAAGCAAGGTAACGGTAATGGTCAAAATAACACAAACCAAAGCCAAGCAACGAAAAAATTACAAAATCAACAAACGAAAAAAACGAACAACCAACGTAGACGTACAGGTGTATAAATGAACGGACAAAAACGTTCTAATATCGCACCCGGTCTTGAAGTTGATATTGTACTAAAACAAGATCAACGAACTGGTAAATTAACACGTGGAATTGTAAAAGATATTTTAACGAACTCCCCTTCTCATCCGCATGGCATTAAAGTACGATTGCAGGATGGGCAAGTCGGTAGAGTACAAAATATCGTTCAATAAGAAAAGGAGCTCATGTAAACTTGAGCTCCTTTTCTTTATTAACCTTTGATTTTCTCGATGAAAACTACTTTTAAATAGTCCCCTTCTTTAAATTGATCAATTGTACGGAAATCTTCTGGTAAAGAATGTTCTTCTAATATTTTATATTTGCCATTCATTTCTTTAAATGCTGTATCGATAAAGCCTTTAAACTTTTTCATATCGAATGCGCTACAATTTGTAGAAGCAACGATAATACCGTTATTTTCTGTAATGGCAATTGTTTCTTTTAATAAATTTTTATAATCTTTCGCTGCACTGAATGTATATTTTTTTGAGCGTGCAAAGCTTGGAGGATCAAGTACAACCATATCAAATTTCATCTTTTTCTTAGCCGCATATTTGAAGTACAGAAAGACATCTTCTACAATAATATCTTGTGCTTCATAATCAACTTCATTTACACTAAACTGCTCAATCGTTTTACTTAAACTACGATTTGCAAGGTCCACACTCGTTGTTTTACTCGCTCCACCAAGTGCTGCAAATACAGAGAAAGCACCTGTATAAGAGAACATATTTAACATGGTTCTCCCCTTTGCATACTTATCACGAATTTGTTTTCGAACGTTACGCTGATCTAAAAATACACCAACCATCGCTCCGTCATTTAAATAAACCGCAAAATTCACACCATTCTCTTTTACGATAAGCGGGAACTCACCGCGCTCTCCAGCTACGAAATCATCGCCTTCAATGTATTTCCCTTTCGTATCAAAACGCTTTTTCTCATAAATCCCTTTAAAGTTTGCTACTTTTTGAAGAGCTGCTATAATCTCATCTCTAAAAGTATAAATTCCTTCACTATACCAACTCACTACGTAATAACCGTCATAATAATCGATGATTAAGCCTCCAAGACCATCACCTTCACCGTTTAGGGCGCGGAATGCTGTTGTATCACTTGATTTGTAAAATTGCTTTCGTTTATGTAAGGCAGATTTTATTTTACTTTCAAAGAAAGATTGATTAATTTGTTCACTCTCTTTTCTCGTTAAAATCCAGCCATATCCTTTATTTTGTTTTCCATAATAACCTTTTCCGACAAAGTGGTTCTTCTCATCTACTACTTTAATGATTGTTCCTTCTTCCCGAACATCATTTAAATTTTGAATCGCATCTTTTAAAATAAGCGGATATCCACTTTTAATTTCTTTTATAAATTTCGGCTTTATTTTTATAGTTACTTCAGATCGCATGTAATGTCTTCCTTTCCATTTGAATGCTTTCTAATTAGTAGGAAGCATGTAAAAAAACGAGGCTGAAAAACAGCCTCGTTTCACTATACCATATTATCGCTTTACTAGTACAACCCACTCATTGTTGCACCTAATCGCCATATATTTACTAACTTATGAAATAAATATCGTACTTTCAAAAAAAAACTTATATATTTCATCATTACCATTGACAATGATAATGATTTTCATTATCATTTAATGTATATGAGTTCTCGAAAATAAAGGCAACATTTATAGGAGGAATAAAACATGATTATTGTTACAAATACAGCTAAAATTACAAAGGGAAATGGACATAAATTAATTGAGCGTTTTAATAAAGTAGGTCAAGTCGAAACGATGCAAGGCTTTTTAGGATTAGAAGTTCTTTTAACGCAAAATACAGTTGATTATGATGAAGTAACAATTAGCACACGTTGGAATGCAAAAGAAGATTTCCAAGGTTGGACGAAGAGCTCAGCATTTAAAGATGCTCACTCACATCAAGGCGGGATGCCAGAATATATTCTTGATAATAAAATCACTTACTACAATGTTGAAGTTGTACGTATGCCAATGGCCGCAGCACAGTAAACATATTTCTTTTTTAAAGTATAGAATATGAGAAGCGTTACCGCTTCTCATATTCTATACTTTTTTATTTACTGTCTTTTTACTAGTTTCGCATGCACGACTAACCTTCCTGCTTCCGGATCAAGTGCATAGTCACACGTCGAAAGTGTTACGATTTGATCACTTGCTGTCAATTTTGTATCCGTTTTGTACAGCGATTTTTCTTGAATTTTCTCCAAAAATGATGTGTATTCCGTATCACTGCTAAAATCCGTTTCAATGTAATAAAAATCAGTTGTTGTTGTATACACCGAGAACACTTCAAGATCATATCCTTCAAATAATGTATCGTAATATAATTTACGATGCGACATGAAGAACTCTTCATCTAACATTTTCTTTAAACTTCCAAACATAGAACCATCTTTCATACGGTGACCATATAAAATAGTATTTCGATTTTGAGATTTCACATCATTACGATAGTCCATAAAGATGCTTCCTGCTCTCATATCTTCACCTTTATAATTACGAAATAAATAGTAATCATTGTCTTTCGCTTGAACGATTGGATAATTAATTTGTGTATCGTCCATCGTAACCCATCCAACTATTTCTTGGTTAATTTGCTGCAGAGCTTTGAACTGTTTACGCACTTCCCCATCTTGTGATTGCTCTTCCATCGGACTTTTTTCATAAATGTTTTGTGCTTCGGCCATTACTTTACGATTTTCATAGTAATCCATGAAAATATCACCTAATTCATATACTGAATAGAAAAAGGTACCTAAAAAAACAACTGTAAGTATTCGTTGAAAAAAAGAATTCTTCTTCCGTTCTTTTTTACTACTCAAATTATCACCTCAAAACGGATTGTTCGCATATTTAAATACCCATTGGGACCATATACAACCCTGTATCTTCATCTTGCTTTACAACGACATCTACACCGTATATCGTCTTTATCATACTTTCTGTCACAACATCATTTGGCTTACCTTTCGTAACAATTTCGCCGTCTTTCATAACAATGATATGATCACTATAGCGAATCGCCTGATTAATATCGTGTAATACCATAACGATCGTCAATCCATGTACTTCATTTAACTCTTTTACTAGCTCTAATATTTCAAGTTGATAATAAATATCTAAATAAGTTGTCGGTTCATCTAAAAAGAGCATTGGTGTTTTCTGGGCTAACGTCATAGCAATCCAAACACGTTGTCTTTCTCCGCCAGATAACGCATGAATCTCTTTATCACGTTTACTTAGCAAATTCGTACATGCTAAAGCCCTTTCGATCGCTTCTCTATCTTCATCAGTTTGCGAGGAAAAAATATTTTTATGAGGCATACGGCCAAAGCTTGTTAATTTCTCTACCGTCATATCTGCCGGTGCTTCATTTTGTTGATGGACAACGGCTAACTTTCTAGCAAACTCTTTCGGTTTATATTGGCTGATCGCCTTCCCATCCAGTATTACCTCTCCGCTACGAGGATCGTGATTTCTTGACATCACGCCAAGTAATGTCGATTTCCCGCAACCGTTTGGACCAATAATTGTTGTAATTTTACCAATTTCTATTTCACTACTAACCGACTTTAATCGATCCGTTACATTATCATACGAAAAGGTTACATTTTTAATTTCCATGAACTTTATCACTCTTTCTAAGCAAGAATATTAAGAATGGACCACCAATAACTGCCATAATCGTCGCCGCTGGAATTTCGTTAGGTGGCACAATTAACCTTCCAATCGTATCCGCCGTCAAAATTAGTAACGCTCCTGCAAGAGCAGAAAATGGAATTAATACTTTATGATCTGAACCGACTAATTGTCTTGAAATATGCGGAACGAGTAATCCCACGAAAGCAATAACACCCGCAATCGCTGTTGATACTGCCGCTAGGAGTACTGCAATAGCAGAAATAATAAGACGAACTCTCGTCACGTGCAAACCTAAGTTTTTCGCAGTCTTATCTTGTAGCGATAATAAGTTACACCAAGCTCCTACAAACAGAGCAAGAATAAGACCAATTGTTCCATACGTAACCATTATTTCTACATCGCCCCACGTCTTCATCGTTATATTAGAAGTCGTTGTTTGCTTAATACTTTTAATGAAATATCCGCAAATGGTAATGAACGATTCATTTAATCCAGTGAACATCGCATTAATAGCTATACCCACTAAAATAATGCGAAGTGGACTTAACCCTGACTTCCATGAAAATGCATAAACGAGATAACATGCAAACGCACCACCTAAAAAGGCGAATACTGGTGTCCAGAAAAAAAACTGCGGGAATAACGTAATAATAACAAGTGTCATAAAACTTGCTCCTGAAGATATACCGATCACTCCAGCATCAGCGAGTGGATTTTTCATAACAGCTTGAAAAAGCACACCTGAAACAGCAAGTGCCGCCCCAGTGAACAGTGCAATAATAATACGCGGGAAACGTAAATCTTTAATCACTTCAACATCTTCATTTCCCCCTGTAAATACCCCTTGTACAAGCTCAACAATACCTACTTCTAAACTCCCTTTCGTTGCTGACAATGATGTCATAACAATAAGTAATGCAGTAACAATGAGGAAACTCCAAGTTTTTTTATTCATTCCACTCTTCCTTTATATTAAAATGCATCACGGATACATCATTTTTTTCAATTCATCTAACGCTTCAATTGCTGCTAAGTTTCCTGTCGTTCCAAATAAACGCTCTTCTAAATCGTAAACACGATTATTTTTAACTGCCGCAAAATGTTTCCAAATGTCATTCGTTTTAAATTCTTTATCGAACATTTTTACAACTTCATCAGGCATACCGTGTGCTGCTCGTAAAATAATATCTGGATCAGCTTTCTTTAAATACTCCGTATTAGAAGCTAAATACTCTACTTGTTCACCTTGTACAATGTTTTTACCACCTAGTTGTTTTACTAAATCTCCAATATAAGAATGCTCTGTTGCTACCAAGTAACTTCCTGGCACACCTAATAAAATAAGTACTGTCGGTTCTTTCTTCCCTTTTACTTCTTTTTGAATGCTAGCAACTTTTTTATCTAACTTAGTTACTACTGCTTCGGCCTGCTTTTCACGTCCATATTTCTTACCTAAATCGTTAATTGAATTTTGCATGTTTTTCAAACTTGTTAAATCTAAAAAGTTTGCTTTCATACCCACACCATCAAAAACTGGCTTTAATTCATATTCAAGTGTTGTCACCGATAATACTTCTGACGGCTTTAATGATTTTACTTTTTCCATATCAGGGCTCATCGGATTCCCTACGTCTGGTAAACCTTTATATCGTTTTGGTAAAGTTTTAGAACTTGTTGGAACACCAACTAAATCTACTTCTAATGCATCCATAATTTCAGTTACAGCGACTGTCGTTGCAACAACTCTCTCTTTACTCTCGCTCTTTACCTGCTTCGCTGTTTCTTTCTTTGGTGATGAGCACCCAGCTATACTCACTAATAAAATGATAGCCATTAGTACACTTGCAATTTTCTTCACTCTCAATCACCACTCCTTTCCAAATAATATGAAACAAGTCTTGATGCATGCGGACATGCATCAAGACTTCAAAAATTACAATCTACCTGCTCTATATTTACGAACTAGTAAAGCAAGTGAACCTAGCAGTAACACCATGTATAAACCAAGTTGTGCTGTATCTGCTGTTTTTGAGTTTTTCTCTTTTTTTGAATCATTTTTTGTATCTTCTTTTTTCTTCTTATCATCTGCATTGCGGTTAAAATTAGGAGTACCAACTGTTTTTACATTGTCTACTTTCGGTGTAGTCACTGGATTTTTCGGATCATTTTTTGGATCTTTTTTTGGATCCTCTTTAATAGTCCCTACCGCTCCGATGTTATTTGTATCGAATTGAATTTGTACATCGTAGAAGTGGTGGTAGTTCATTGAATCGATATCTACCTTTACTTTTGCATTTAATTTTGCAAATAAGTCATTAACCTCAAATTCTACTACTCTTGTATTTGCAGCCTTATCTTCACTTACTACTTTTGCATCTGCAAATCCACCATTATTTTCTGTTTGGAATTTTGTAATCCATTCACTATTTTTTAGTGTCATTGCAATATACTTCTTACCATCTTTCACCGTTAATCTTGCTGGACTTACAACATATTGATTCATCATTGAAATTTCTTCAGTCTTATCTTTTAACACTTTAAAAGCAATATCATACTGACCATCTTTTAAATTTTTCGGATCAACTGTTGGGTTTTCATTTAGATTATTCGTTCCATCTTGGTTATTGCTTCCACCTTGATTATTGTTACCATCTTGGTTGTTGTTTCCACCTTGGTTGTCATTTCCGCCTTGGTTATCATTTCCAGGTTGATCACCTAAAGCTTTAATACTTCCTTTATCAAATGCAAATTGAATGTCATAGAAGTGATGATAATTCATCGCATCAATGTCCACTTTCACTTTTGCATTTAACTTTTTCGATAAATCATCTACTTCCACTTCTACTACTCTTGTATCTTGCTCTTTATTTGTACCTAATACTTTTGCATCGACGAACGCACTATTCTTTTCAAACTCAAACTTCGTAATCCATGAACTATTTGTTAATGTGAAGGACACATATTTCTTACCATCTTTCACTTTTAATACACCTGGACTCTTCGTATATGTGTTCATCATTGAAATTTCGTCTGTTTTATCTTTTAACACTTTAAAATTGATGCTGTATTCACCATCTGTAAGAGCATTGGGATCAATTGTTTTGTTATCGTCTTGGTTGTCATTTCCG
>NZ_JBTIWT010000020.1:0-98288 GCF_054353775.1 Bacillus sp. 5w2
CAGTTTTCAAAGAACTAAAAGCGGGTGAAGAGAATCGAACTCTCGACCAGAGCTTGGAAGGCTCTTGTTTTACCACTAAACTACACCCGCGTGGTCGGGAAGACAGGATTTGAACCTGCGACCCCCTGGTCCCAAACCAGGTGCTCTACCAAGCTGAGCCACTTCCCGTTATGGCGCGCCCGAGAGGAGTCGAACCCCTAACCTCTTGATCCGTAGTCAAACGCTCTATCCAATTGAGCTACGGGCGCTTATTCATGATGTTTTTTCGTCGTTGTATTTTGGCGACTCAATTATCTTATCATACTACATTTTCAAATGCAAGTACTTTTTTAAAAAAGATTTTTGATGCGGCCGAGAGGACTTGAACCTCCACGGGGTTTCCCCCACTAGGCCCTCAACCTAGCGCGTCTGCCGTTCCGCCACGACCGCGCGGAAAAAACAAAAGTGAGCCATGAAGGATTCGAACCTTCGACCCTCTGATTAAAAGTCAGATGCTCTACCAACTGAGCTAATGGCTCGTAAATGGCTGGGCTAGCTGGATTCGAACCAGCGCATGACGGAGTCAAAGTCCGTTGCCTTACCGCTTGGCTATAGCCCATCGAAATATTTATCATCTTTTCAAAGACAAATGTTATTGTAACATAATGTCCAATAAAAAACAACTGCCAAATAGCAGAAGTTAAAATGGCGGTCCCGACCGGGGTCGAACCGGCGATCTCCTGCGTGACAGGCAGGCATGTTAACCACTACACCACGGGACCATTTGGTTGCGGGGACAGGATTTGAACCTGCGACCTTCGGGTTATGAGCCCGACGAGCTACCGTGCTGCTCCACCCCGCGATGATATTACTTATATAATTTATATGGTGGAGGATGACGGGATCGAACCGCCGACCCCCTGCTTGTAAGGCAGGTGCTCTCCCAGCTGAGCTAATCCTCCGAAGTGGTGACCCGTACGGGATTCGAACCCGTGTTACCGCCGTGAAAGGGCGGTGTCTTAACCACTTGACCAACGGGCCAGTATGTATGGCAGAGAAGAAGGGATTCGAACCCTCGCACCGCGTTAGCGATCTACTCCCTTAGCAGGGGAGCCCCTTGAGCCACTTGGGTACTTCTCTGTATGGCTCCGCAGGTAGGACTCGAACCTACGACCGATCGGTTAACAGCCGATAGCTCTACCACTGAGCTACTGCGGAATAATAAAGACAATTTGTATCTTATAAAATTTCTCATCGTAAGTCAAGATGTTTTTTCATAACATCTTGTACAAACGTGACATGTTTATAATATACTGGATTGCGTTTTCACTGTCAAGATGTTTTCTTTATCAGGTTCAGTTTCCCTTTACACTTTCCGCAGACATATCTTTTTGTATTTATTTGACGTCTTCTTACATATTGAAGCGAACAGCCCATACATTCATACGTATAAACCTTTTTTTCCTTCTCTTCATTCATTATTCGTTTACAAAAGCGTGGCGCATCAACTTCTTTTAACAATTCACGAAAATCTCTATCCCGGTGCTTATAGCCCCTTCCTGTAATATGCAAGTGATAATGACAAAGCTCATGTTTAATGATTCCAACTAACTCTTCTTTCCCATACATTTCGTAATATCGATAATTCACTTCAATATTGTGTGTATTCAATAGATAACGTCCACCAGTTGTACGCAACCTACTATTGAACATAGCTTTATGTAAAAATGGCATTCCGAAGTATTGTAGTGATACTTCTTCCACCAGACGCTGTATTTCTTGCTCATCCACTCTCATTCCTCCTAAACTAAAAAATATTTTTACACTTTTCTCCTCCCTTATACATATATTAAATAGTACATATACCCATCCTCATTCAAGAAGCGTGGTTTCTAAAAATATAGCATGAATAGAAATCCACTCACCAACCTCTCATCAATAGTACCTTAGATTGTTGAGAGTAGGATTAAACAAGGAGGGATTCCTATGCCTACGTGGCTAAAAAAACAAATGCAACGCGCATATTTTGAAAAAAACCGGTATCAAATTAAATTACTAAATGAATGCTGGTTTTATTATAGCAAAATACACCAAAGCTCATAATCCATTACACGTTTTATCCCATAAAAAAAGAGAGCAGTTTCATCCGCTCTCTCCTCTTACTATTCTATCGGCAACATGGATAGTGCAACGCGACCTTTTTTCGTATCAATATCATCTACCCATACCTTGACGATTTGTCCGACAGATACAATATCTAACGGATGCTTCACATACTGTTTGCTTAGTTTAGAAATATGTACTAAACCATCTTGTTTTACACCTACATCAACAAAAGCACCAAAATCAACAACGTTACGAACTGTTCCTTCCAGTTCCATACCACGTTTTAAATCTTCTAATTTCAAAATCCCTTTTTTCAGAAGCGGTTTAGGCAACTCATCCCTCATGTCTCGCTCCGGACTAATGAGCGCATCTATAATATCTACTAATGTCGGCTCCCCAACTCCCGTTTCTTGCGACAACTTAGAAATCTCCACTTCTTCCAAGCTCTTTTGTAATTGCAATTGCCCTACGTCATCTTTTGATAACCCTAGACTCTTCAATAACAATTCAACATTTTTATATTGTTCTGGATGAATACCCGTTCGATCTAACGGATTTGCCCCTTCTAATATACGTAAGAAACCTATGCATTGTTCATATGTCTTCGCACCTAGACGCGGTATTTTCTTTAAGTCTGTTCGTTTTGTAAATTTCCCTTCTTCTTCACGCTTTGCCACAATATTTTTCGCAACGGTTTTCGATAAACCCGAAACATATTGCAATAACGCAACTGAAGCTGTATTTACATTCACACCAACTTGGTTAACTGCCGTCTCTACTACAAATGTTAATGATTCATTCAACCTCTTTTGAGATACATCATGTTGGTATTGTCCAACCCCAACTGATTTAGGATCAATCTTCACAAGTTCAGCAAGTGGATCTTGCAGACGTCTCCCAATAGAAACAGCACTTCTTTCTTCAACCTGCAAATTCGGAAATTCCTCACGAGCTAAATCAGAGGCCGAATACACACTCGCACCAGCTTCGTTCACAATAATATAGAAGACTTCTTGTTTCACATTTTGTAATACATCAACTATAAATTCTTCCGATTCTCTAGAAGCTGTACCATTCCCAATCGCAATCATTTCAACTTGATATTTATCTATAATAGAAAGAACTTTCGTTTTTGCATCTTCATATTTACGAACAGGTGGATGCGGATAAATAACATCAATATATAGAACCTTCCCCGTATCATCTACAACAGCTAATTTACAACCCGTTCTATATGCAGGATCTACAGCTAACACAACCTTTCCTTTCATTGGAGGTTGTAATAATAAATTACGTAAGTTCTCAGAGAAAATATGTATCGCTTGTTCCTCAGCTGTTTCTGTTAATTCTTTTCGAATCTCTCTTTCAATGGAGGATTGAATTAATCGTTTATAACCATCCTCAATTGCTAACTTTACATAATGTGCACTTTTCGAATCGTTATCACGAATTACTCTCTTATATAAGAAAGTTACTATCTCATCTACTGGTGGAACAACAGAAACTCTCAATATATCTTCTTTCTCACCGCGATTCATCGCTAATACACGATGCGGTACTACTTTCTGCAACGGTTCTTCATAACTGTAATACATTTCATATATATTCTTTTCATCTTTCTCTTCATCTTTCACGGACGAAGACATAACACCTTTTCTAAAAGTAACATTCCGAATCCAACTTCGATAAGCTGCTTCATCTGAAACGATTTCTGCAATAATGTCTTGGGCACCTTGTAATGCTTCTTCTGCAGATTGCACTTCTTTCTCTGCGTCAATAAACTCCACTGCCTTCTGATTTGGATCTTCTTTCTTATATAACAATAACCATTCAGCTAACGGCTCTAGTCCTTTTTCTTTTGCAATCGTTGCTTTCGTTCTTCTTTTCTCTTTATATGGACGATATAAGTCTTCTACTTCTTGCAACTTTACAGCTTTAACAATTTGCTGACGTAACTCTTCTGTCAGTTTCCCCTTCTCATCAATAAGACGAAGAACCTCTTCTTTCCTATCTTCAAGCTGCATCATATATTGCCATCTCTCTAAAATTGTACGAATTTGCACCTCATCTAAAGAGCCTGTCCATTCTTTTCGGTAACGAGCAATAAATGGAACTGTGTTACCTTCTTCTGTTAATTGAATAACATGACGAACTTGCTTTTCGGTAAAGCCTAATTCCTTCACTAACATTTTCATTAACGCTTGTCGATTATCTACCATTTCCATATACAACCGTAACCTCCTCTATAATAAAAAAAAGTTGCCCTGTAAAGAGAGCAACTTAAACTGCCGATTTAAAAATCTATTAGTCCTAAACTAATTTGTAGCGCTTCATCTACACGAATCATCATCACTTCATCTAAGTGAGTGATTTTGTCCGTTAAGCGCTGCTTATCGATTGTTCGAATCTGCTCAAGTAAAATAACAGAATCTCTCTCAAAACCGTACTTTTTCGCATCAATTTCCACATGAGTGGGTAATTTAGCTTTTTGAATCTGTGCAG
Source organism: Bacillus sp. 5w2 (assembly GCF_054353775.1). Lineage (NCBI taxonomy): Bacteria > Bacillati > Bacillota > Bacilli > Caryophanales > Bacillaceae > Bacillus > Bacillus sp. 5w2. Next base: position 4,588 of record NZ_JBTIWT010000020.1, read on the forward strand.
TAATAGCCGCTACAATCACCGTTGGACTAAAACGATTTCCGATGTCATTTTGAATGACAAGAACCGGACGAACGCCTCCTTGCTCAGAACCAACAACTGGGGAAAGGTCTGCAAAATACACGTCGCCGCGTTTTACAATCAAAATATTACCCCCCGCTAACTAAGCGTTCTACTGTATGAGCTGCTTCATACTCTGCTAAGAAAGCTTCCGATGCAATACCAAGATTAATTTTTCCCATTTCAATGTACCCACGTCGCATTGATTCATGTTGGTAGCGTTTCTTCGTCTTATGTTGACGCAATAACAGTTGTGTTGCCTGGCAAATTAGTTCATGGCGATTCTTATTCTCTTGTTTTCCAATTCCGTCCAATTCCGTTACCATTTGCTTTGGCAACCGAACCACGATTTCAGTAGTTACACTTGATTCGGACACAAAAATACACCTCCACCGTCAACTACACACCCAAATATATATATGACACCTATTGTAATAATACCATTGTATGGAGCCTGTTGCAAAGACTTCCTTATTCCTTGCTTATGTTTTCCAATTCACAAACAAAACATTCATATTCTTTTATTTTTATCTTATTACAAACAAGAAACGAAAGAGTTTCCCAGCAAAATTCACTTTAAATTATGTTAAAAGTAATGATAAGTAAAAAGCTTCTCATCAAAAATGAGCTTATTCTTAACCAATGAACAGTCCTCTCAAATGACAAGAAGCAAATCATACTACCTTCTATATATTGTTCAAATAATTGATTACTTCTACAACCTTGCCGTGCCGTATGAATATTCTCGGCACACGGAAGCTTATCGTTGCAATAATTTCATAATTAATAGTCCCAGAATATTCAGCAACCTCAGTAGCACTAATATACTCATCACCTTGTTTTCCAATGAGTGTAACTTTCGTACCAAGCGGCACTTCACAAGGAAGGTGTATCATGAATTGATCCATTGTTACTCGACCTACAATCGGTACCCTTTTACCATTTATAAGCACTTCGAACCCTTGTAATCTTCTAAGCCATCCATCTGCATATCCAATTGCAACAGTTGCAATCCATTCCTCCGTCTTCGTTCGGTAAGTGACGTTATAACTAATCCCATCCCCTTTAATCACCTGTTTAATATGAGCAACTTTCGTATGCAATGATAGCGCTGGTTCTAATTTAAACGGTAAAAAAGGGCGTATTTCTACAGACGGGGATAACCCATACATCGCAATGCCAATTCGTACTGCATTAAATGTAATCCCTTGAAAACGTAGCGTTGCAGCACTATTAGCTGTATGGACAAACTTAGGATCCACTCCGAACTCTTTCAACCAACTTAACTGCTGCAAAAATGTGTTATATTGCTTATCAAAGTAAGAAGTCTCCACCTCATCCGCTGTTGCAAAATGTGTATAAACTCCTTCTAATTCTAAAAATGGTGCACCTTCTAAACTTTTTAAAAACCCTTTTAATTCTTTGCGTTCGCGTATTCCAATTCTCCCCATACCACTATCGAAATTAATATGGTATTTCATTGTAGATGAACCATCCCAAAGTTTGATCGCTTCATCCACCCATTCTTTTTGAAAGACAGTTAACGCTACATCATTTTCAGCAGCTACATTGACATCACGAGGCGGGGAAGGACCTAACACTAAAATTGGCACAGTAATACCAGCCCTTCGGAGCACTAGAGCTTCATCTAAAAAGGCAACCGCTAACCTTGTCGCCCCTGCTTCTAATGCCGTTTTAGCCACCGGTACATAATCGTGTCCATATGCATTCGCTTTAACTACAGCAAAAATCTCTACATCACTTGGAATGAGATCTTTAATGTGTGTAATATTGTTATAGATCGCATCTAAATCCACTTCCACCCAAGTATCACGGTAAAATGGTGCTTCTTCCATAAATACACTTCCTTATACACGATATGCGAAGCTTATTCTTTTATATGCTTCTTTTATGAAATCCACCTTCAAACTAAGAAAAGACGTGGTGCACATATATCACCACGTCTAAGAAGTTTACTTCACTTGCTTCTCTGTAACTGAACGAGCAACCATTAACAGCTCCTTCGGCTCTAAACCTTTAGACACGAGCATATATTCTACTCCGTTATGCGACCACGTTAAAGAGTCTTTCGTCAATGCACCAATCGTAAAGCCAAGATCAACCAATTCTCCACTCACACTTATCGCTGACGAAGCCTCTGCAACTTTTGCCTTTTCTTGTATTAAAGTAAAGGATTTCTTACTTCCAGTGTATGTGAGTATCGCACGCTTGCCACTGTCTGTCTTCAACTCTTTTTCGTCTTTCAAAACCATACCTTGCGGCGTATCACGCGGATACAAAACAGCAAATGGTTTGTCTTCTTTCGCTGTCGTTTGAACATCTACTTGCGCTCTAGACATATTTTGTTTCGTATCAAATGCACCTTTATCAAATTTCGCATCAAATTTCACTTTTGAGAAATCTACTTTCACAAGAACATTTTGATCATTATCCATTAACTTCACCGAAACTGGTGTTAAATCACTTTTCTTCAATGTAATCTCTTGTTTTGGCAACATGTTTTGATGTTGATAGTTTGTTTTTGTTTTAAAAATATAATACTTATCTGTTTTTTCAAAAGTAAGGTTTTTCTTATCCTGTAAAATGTCTCTCACAAGTGATTCATATAAATAAGCCTGGCTACTATTTTGCGGCCAATCACTTTGGAAACGGAAACTCTTATTAAGCGCTGGCGTTAATACAAATACCCCTTCTTCATTTCTTAAAATAATTTGGCTTTGATCTTTTTTCGCATTCTGCAAATTCACACGATAAAAAGAAGGTTCCTTATGCCATATTTCTACCTTGTACTCCTGAGGCTCATTCCCTGTTTTAATAGATAATTTTGCTTCAGCTTGATAACTTTTCATCCCTTTTACTTTCGCCTCTAAATCTCTCACAACATCATCTTGTTTCTTTTCCATACAACCCGCCAACACAAAAACGGTTAATAAACCGACAAGAACTAAAAACAGACGCCTTTTCATCACTTCAGCCCCTTTGCCCCTATAAATGAATGGAAGATGTACCTTCCTTATCGCTACATCAAATATATGAGACAAAGATATAAAATATGCAGACTAGCGTGACGAGCTTTCTAAAACAACTTGAGCAACAGCAAATTCCTTACTATGACTAATTGATAAATGAACAATATGCTCTGTACTTGTAACAAGAATTGGCTTACCTCTATCATCATTTCTTACTTCAATATCTAAAAAACTTACTTCTTTCCCGATACCAGTCCCTACCGCTTTTGAATACGCCTCTTTTGCTGCAAATCTTCCAGCCACAAACTCTATAAGGCGACTTCCTTTCAACTCCTTAGCAACATTACGTTCATTTTCATTTAAAATACGTTCCATAAATTTAAGTTTTCCATCTAGCATTTTTTCAATTCGATTCAATTCAATAATATCGATTCCAATCCCTACAATCATTTCAAAATCCCCTTCTTCTATTTAGCTTTCTTCTTTCATATTGTAAGAATAACAGAGAATCTTTCTGATGCAAAAGGAGTGATACTAACAACATGCTAATACCATCTTTCCGCATTTCCTTACAACCAATCGTCATCGCTTTACTTCTCATACAATTAGTCATGATTATGTTAGGCGACTTTTTTCTCTTTCCCATGGCAGCCTATAATGAATATATCGCTAAAGGAGAATGGTGGCGTCTCATAACTTCTCTACTTGTACATGTAGACTTACAACATTTCCTTTCTAATAGTATTTGTTTATTCGTGTTTGGCTCTTCTATTGAAAAGCAACTAGGGCACTTTTCTTTCATCATTATTTTTTTCCTTTCTGGCATTCTTGGAAATATTTCTTCTTATCTTATTATGCCTCTTGAATATATTCATGCCGGGGCATCTGGTGGTATTTTTGGATTGCTAGGGGCACAATTATTTCTATTATATAGTCGATATCGTTCTTTCAATCCAAGAGACATTGCTATTTTTTCAATTATGATATGTATATTACTCCTATTCACTTTCTTCAATCCCTCCGCTAACCCCATAAGCCATTTAACAGGATTGATCATTGGCGGTATTTGCACCCCTTTTTTAATAAAGTGAAACTTTAATCAACCCACAAATAGCGGGATAAAAAAACTCGATGGTGCAGAGCTTATTTAATATAAAAGCTTGCACCATCGACAATTTCTACATCTGTTTGTTTACTTAAATCTCTCATTAGTTGAAATAAAGACTCATCCTTCTTCTTCGCCTCAATCATACAATCAATTTGCGAAACACTTCCCTTTATCTTTTTTAAAAAAGATAAAAAAGTATCTACATCAATAAAGTCCGCGTGTGCTCTCGGGTCTTTTCCCTCTCTAGGACTAGAAATGTGCATTTTCACTGGTAACAAAGACGATTCCCACGTATGTACAACACGAGCCCAATCTTCATGCCAATCTTCTCGATCATGATTCATCATATGGTGATGCAAATCAAACACGACTGGAATATCTAACTTCTCACCCAAATACAATGTTTCTTCTAAAGAAAAGGTCGTATCATCATTTTCTAATATGACCATCTCTTGAATACCTCTTGGGACATTCGACCAATTTTCTATAAAACGTTCTAATGCAAGTTCCTTATCGTTATAACCTCCACCCACATGCAATACACACCTCTGTTTATGTTCAATCCCCATACCTTTTAATAATTTTTTATGCATCTGCAATGTCTTTACGGATTGTTTAAAAATACTCTCTTCAGGTGAATTCAGTACAACAAAATGATCTGGATGGAAATCAATTCGCATGTTCATACGAATTGCGTATTCACCTAGCACTTTTAAATTTTCTTTCAACGGACGAATGTAGTTCCACTCTAGCAACTCCTCATGATTCGCTAAAGGAACAAGCTTGGAACTAAGCCGAAAGAAAGATATATCATGCCCTTTATTATGCTTTAACAACCGTAAACAATTTTCTAAATTCGAATTGGCAATTCTTTCGAGTTTACGAATTGCAGCCTCCCGATCATCAATTCGTTGAAACTGCGCATATGTCATCGTTTGAGATGGAGATGCATTCTTTAAATGTACACTCATCGCAACATACCCAAGTCTTACAAGCATGTAGCACCTCTTTTCTACACAAGTTATTATGTAGTATGTACAATTACAGAAATAAAAAAAGAGAATACCCGCAAAGGGCATTCTCTTTTTTATTAAGCTTGTGGACGGCTATGATGTTTTCTTTCGCCACGTCCATTTGAAGATCCAGGGCGACCTTGACCTTCACCTTTACGACCACGGCTACCACCATCACGATTACGATCACGGTTACGGCCATCGCCACCACCGCGTCCATCACGATTGCGATCACGGTTACGACCATCGCCACCGCCGCGTCCGTCACGACTACGATTACGGTTACCATCACGGTATCCGCCTCCGTTACCGCCGCGTTTTTTAGAACCGCCACCTCTTGAAACAACTGGTGGTTCTGATGTTAAAGCGATTGGAGTTGTATCTGGCTCTTTTGTCATCATTTTTAAAGCAGCAGCTACTACTGTTACAGAATCATTCTCTTCTAACATTTCTTCTGCAATACGCTTGTAGTATGATAAGTTCTCATTTTGGATTGTGCTTTGAAGCTTTTCAGCGATTAAACGTTGTTGACCTTCTAATGCCTCGTCAAGTGTCGGTGCTTCCATACGGTCAACTTTACGTTTTGTTGTGCGCTCGATATTTTTTAATTGTCCTGATTCACGTGGTGTTACAAATAACATTGCAATACCTTTTTTACCCGCACGGCCAGTACGACCGATACGGTGAACGTATGATTCTGGATCTTGTGGGATATCGAAGTTGTATACGTGTGTTACACCTGAAATATCAAGACCACGTGCAGCAACGTCTGTTGCAACAAGAACTTCAATAGCACCTTCTTTAAATTTACGTAATACAGACATACGTTTCGCCTGTGTTAAGTCACCATGAATACCTTCTGCTGCATAACCACGTAAGTTTAATGCTTCTGATAATTCATCAACACGACGCTTTGTACGACCGAATACGATTGCAAGCTCTGGAGATTGAATATCTAGCAAGCGTGTTAACACGTCAAACTTTTTCTTTTCTTGCACTTCTAAATAGAACTGCTGAATGTTTGGCATTGTTACTTCTTTTGCTTTTACTTTAATGTGTTGAGGCTCAGTCATGAAACGCTCAGCAATACGACGGATTGGATCTGGCATTGTCGCTGAGAATAATAATGTTTGATGTGTTTCTGGCACATCTGTTAAAATCGCTTCAATATCTTCAATGAAGCCCATGTTTAACATTTCATCTGCTTCGTCAAGAACAACAGTCTCTACGTTTTGTAAGCGAAGTGTTTTACGGTTAATATGATCTAAAATACGACCCGGCGTACCAACAATAATGTGTGGGTGTTTTTTTAGAGCACGAATTTGGCGGTTAATATCTTGACCACCATAAATTGGTAGAATACGAACGCGCTTATGTTTACCAATTTTGTATAACTCTTCTCCAACTTGAATTGCTAATTCACGCGTTGGCGCGATAACAATACCTTGAACTGCTTCTTTATTTGTATCCACTTTATCTAATAGTGGTAATCCGAATGCTGCTGTTTTCCCTGTACCTGTTTGTGCTTGCCCAATAATATCTTTACCCTGCAATGCATGTGGAATTGTTTCAGCTTGAATCGGCGTAGCCTCTTCAAAGCCCATACTTTCAACAGATTGTAGTAAAGACTCACTTAATCCTAATTCTCGAAATGTTGTCAATGTTACTTCTCCTTTTCTATCCTATACTTATCATTTAAAAAAAGGCGTTTTCCGAATTTGCGGAAAAGCCCTTTTCCTGAATGCTCACGTATATAAACGGGCGTATATTCTTCGCGAAAATACTTCTAAACGTTATTACACTTTATCAATTATAAGTTTTGTATGTGTAAAAAGCAAACCCAACTGTTACCTTATTTTCATATTCAGAGTTTTTTTCTTCACTTTTATTTTTTTATATTTACTGTAAGCGCTTATTATAAGTTTCTTCTATTTTCGTGGCTATCATCCCTATTTATATACACCAATTATTTCAACATAGTAATTACTTCTTCCAATTTCATACCGCGAGATGCTTTTATTAATACAACATCTTTCACATCGACTACTGCTTGCAACTCTTTTACTAACTCTTCTTTATTATCATACGCCTTTACACGTTCATTTGGGAAATTAATTTTCGCTCCTTCAGCAATTTGAGCTCCTAATTTACCATATGTGAACACATATGAGATTTTTGCTGGATCGATTAATTTACCTACTTCATAATGAAACTGTACTTCTTGATCTCCAAGCTCTAACATATCGCCGAGCACAACAATTTTTTTAGCAAATCCATCTAAACCATTCATTAAATGGAATGCTGCTTCCATAGCTGTCGGACTTGCATTATAAGCATCATTGATAATTGTTAATCCACTATCCGTTTTTACAATTTCCATACGCATGCCCGTCATTTGAAGTGTTACTAAACCTTGTTTCATTTCTTCCCATGTTACACCAAAATGTTTCGCAATTGCCATTGAAGCAAGTGTATTATACACATTATGTTTTCCCAATACTGGTAAGTAGAATGAAATATTTTCATCTCTATTCATTTTAAAATGTGTCCCAGTCGCCTGTAATGCTACAGTCGTTGGATAATAATCATTTGCTCTAGCATCACCAAACGTAACTGTTTCAGCTATTAAATTCATTTCGGGAACACGATTTGTTAATAATGGCTCATCTCCGTTATATACGAATACTCCACCTTCTTGTAATCCTGTCACAATTTCTAATTTCGCTTCAGCAATTGCCTCACGAGAACCTAAGTCCATTAAATGTGCCTCACCAATGTTTGTAATGATAGCTGCATTTGGACGAGCTAACTTAGATAAGAATTCAATTTCCCCTCGGCTTGACATACCCATTTCTAATACAGCTACTTCTGTATTTTCTTCTAAGTTTAAAATAGTAAGAGGTAATCCGATATGGTTATTGAAGTTTCCTTCTGTTTTTTGAACTTTGAATCTAGTCGCAAGAAGACTTGTTACAATATCTTTTGTAGATGTTTTACCGTTACTACCTGTCACACCAATAACTTTAACATCCAATTGATCGCGATAGTTTTTCGCTAACATTTGTAATGCTGATAGCGTGTCTTCTACAAAAATAACTGGAAGATTCTCAGGTGGATTTGCTACATTTTTCATCCATAATGTCGCCACAGCTCCATTTGCAACAGCTTTATCTACAAAAGCATGTCCATCGAAACGTTCACCTTGAATCGGAACATATAGGTTTCCTTTTTCGATTTTTCTCGTATCGATAGACACTCCTTGTATAGTAATTCCCTCATATTGCGCTGCTAATCCCGTACCATTTATCATCTGTTCTACTTGTTTTAACGTTCGATTTATCATGAAAACACTCCTTACATAGAGGAAGCACTATTCCTGCGAATAGTGCCTCCTCCTTTTTTGTTAGATTGTATATTTAATTTTTTGTTTTTCTTCGTGACGCTCAATCGCTAAACGAATTAGCTCTTCAATTAATTCCGGATACGGTAATCCAGTATGTTGCCATAGTAGAGGGAACATACTAAACGGCGTAAATCCTGGCATCGTATTCACTTCGTTAATATATACTTCTCCGTCTTTTGTTAAGAAGAAATCAGCTCTTGTTAAGCCAGCACTATCTAAAGATTGGAATGCAATAATCGCATCTCGCTTAATGACATTAGACTCTTCTTCTGTCATTTCAGCTGGAATAATTAACGCTGTATCGCCATCGATATATTTCGACTTATAATCATAGAAGTCTTTTTTCGGTACGATTTCACCTACAACTGAACATTTCGGTTCATCATTACCTAGTACACCAACTTCTACTTCACGTCCAACAATATTTTCTTCTACAATAATTTTACGGTCAAATTGGAACGCCTCTTCAAATGCATTCTCAAGTTCTTCACGATTTTTACACTTATTAATACCAACACTTGAACCAAGGTTTGCTGGTTTTACGAAGCAAGGATATCCTAATACTTCTTCTACTTTTTCATATGCTGTTTCACGATTTTTTTCCCATACGCTACGAATAAATGATGCATATTTTGCTTGTTTTAATCCAGCTTCTGCAAAGATGTTTTTCATAACAACTTTATCCATACCAGCAGCAGATGCTAGAACACCATTTCCTACATAAGGAATGTTCATTAATTCTAATAATCCTTGAACCGTTCCATCTTCACCATTTGGTCCATGTAATAATGGAAAAATAACGTCGATAGCATTTTCCTCAGAAGCTGCAGATGGAATGATTTCTGTGCTTAATGATAACGGAGAAATCGCATTTTCTGCACCGCTCATTTTTAGAACTTCAACATCTGTTACTTCACCTTCGATACGCTCACCGCGCACCCATTGACCTTGTTCTGTAATATAAATTGGATGAATCTCGAATTTATCTTGATTTAATGCTTTAATAGCAGCAAGAGCCGTTTGTAGCGAAACTTGATGCTCAGCTGATTTTCCACCATATAATAAACCTAATTTAATTTTTGTCACTGAAATCACCCTAACCAATTGTTTTCATTTTTCTATTTTAGCACTTTTTATAAAAATAGGTAGTTCCTATTTGAAATAAAATGTAACTTCCACAAATAAATAAATGACTCCACTTATTGGTTTTCTATACTTTTTCCACTTAACTTTCTTCATAAATATATAAAATTGCACCCCACTCTAGTTATGTACCTAGAATATGTAGAAATCCCCTTTTTGTGTATGTCATCTACTCATTAAGAAGATTGTTTGGTCATTGTGCCTTTTTGCCTTTCTTCAACGAGATGATCTAAAGAAACATATACAATACCTGCAACTACACATCCTACAGCTAAAATTGTAAATAGAAAGTGGCCAAGTAATCGATCCAATAAAAAACCTCCAAGAAGCGGACCGAATGCACCTCCTGTAATCCACTGCAAACTTGCAGCTCCCATATAAGTCCCTCTCAAGTGCTCAGGGGCCAAATTCGCTACAAACGTCATCTGTACAGGCGACATAATCATCTCACCTAACGTATATATGGCATAAACGAACAACAACGTTATTAAAATAATCGTAGCATTTGCATCGAATTCTCCAAACCACTTCGGTAACCATCCTATAAAGAACAAACCAATCCCGAACAAACATGCGCCATATAACATCGTCTTTCCGACAGGTTTATCTGTGGCCCATTTTGAAATTTGAAATTGGAACAACACAACTAATAGTCCATTTAAAGCCATTAAATATGGGTATGGATTGTTAATCCCAAAAATGCCTTTCATTTCATTATCAAAGTGCAGCGGCAACATGCCTTCTGTTTGAGAAAATCCCATCGAAATAATGATACCTGCTAACAAATAAATCATTAGTGCCTTATCTCTCATTACAATTTTCCAAACCGCCCCTGATTCCTTTTCTTTATTCTCTTCTTTATTCGCGCTCTTTGGCATTGTCTCTTGAATAAGAATGAATACAAGTAATGCATAAAATAACATCGTAGACGAGGCAATAATAAACACAAGGTTCTTCGACAACATAACTACTGAAGCGCCCATTATCGGGCCAATTGCAGCACCTATATTGTGCCCCATTCGTAATAAACCGTATGCTTCTGTTCTTTTTTCTGGCGTTGTTACATCCGCAACCATCGCTGATGCAGCTGGATGAAATAGCGAATTACTTAACCCTAAAAAAATAGATAAAATCGCATACGGAATAAATCCTTCTATAAATAAAAAACCGAGCATTAACACCGCATTACTCGTCATCGAAAATATCATAATCGGCTTTCTTCCATATATATCAGCAATTCTTCCCCCTATAATTGATCCAAAGCTTGCTGCAATTGGAGAAAGCGCCATAATCACTCCGACCTGCAATAACGAATCTACCTTATCTTTTAAATATAATGCAAAAAAAGGCATCAACATCATCATCGCAATTCCATTTAACGTCTCTCCAATAAATCGAATCCATACGTTACGGTCCATCTCCCTTAACTCACGCCACGTATTTTTCATCATTTCACCCCTTTCGTTCGCCAACAATTATCTTATAACTAATTCAGAAAAATGTAAATTTTCAAAATAAAAAATCCATCCTAACAGAATTAGAATGGATTTTTCGACTTATAAATTTGCTGCATCTTCTTCGTCTTTACTATTATTTAACGCACTATGTTTTCGGCTATATAAGAAGTAAACCGCAATACCGATAACCATCCATACCCCAAAACTAATCCAAGCAGTCCCGGATAACTGAAGCATTAAGTATAAACAAAAAATCACCGTTAATGCTGGTAAAAATGGTACAAGCGGCGCCTTAAATGCCCTTGGTAAATCAGGATGAGTTCTTCTCATTACAATAACAGCAACAGCTACAAGTGCAAAGGCTGACAAAGTCCCCATATTTACAAGATGCGCTAACACATTTAAATCTATTAATCCTGAAATAAGTGCTGCAATAATTCCTGTTGTCCATGTATTTAAAAATGGTGTTTTAAATTTCGGATGGACTTTAGCAAGGCGCTTCGGCAATAATCCATCTCTACTCATTGCATACGAAACACGTACTTGCCCATACATCATAACTAACATTACTGTTGTGATTCCCGTAATTGCCCCTACTGAAATTACTCCAGCTAAACTATCTTGTCCAATAAATTGAAGTGCAAAAGCAACTGGATCTGATATATTCAACTGTCCGTATGGAACAATTCCTGTCAAAATAAGTGAAACGACAATATAAAGAACCGTACAAATTAATAAAGATGCAATAATGCCAATTGGTAAATCACGTTGTGGACGTTTCACTTCCTCTGCAGCTGTTGAAACTGCATCAAATCCTATGAATGCAAAGAACACCGTAGCAGCTCCAGCCATTACACCATCTAAGCCAAACGGCATAAAAGGTGTCCAATTTTCAGGTTTTACATAATTAAAACCAGCAAAGATAAAAATAAGAACAACCGCTAATTTAATAAACACCATAATGTTATTTATTCGTGCACTTTCACGAACACCTCTAGATAAAAGAACTGTCATAATTAAAATAATTAAAACTGCAGGTAAATCAATTATTCCACCCTTCCCTGTACCAGGTGCTGAGGAGAGAATAGTCGGAATATGAATCCCAAATCCCTTTAATAAAGATTGAAAATAAGCGGACCAACCGTTTGCTACAGCAGATGTAGCGAGTAAATATTCAAGCATTAAGTCCCATCCAATTAAAAATGCGAATACCTCTCCCATCGTCGCATATGTGTACGTATACACACTGCCTGAGACGGGAACTGAAGAAGCGAATTCAGCATAACAAAATGCAGCAAAGGCACAGGCTAACGCGGCTATCGCAAATGATAATATAATAGCTGGTCCAGAGTGTTTTGCTGCCACCACGCCCGTTAGAACAAAAATACCTGTTCCAACAATTGCCCCGATTCCAAGCATAGTTAAATCCAATGCGCCCAATGTTCTTGCTAATGTCTTTTGCTTACTCTCTTGCATTAACTTTGCAATAGGCTTCTTTTGAAAAATTTGCTTCATAGCATGCTCCTCCAAGTTTTAAATTTTCTGAAAATTTTTAATTCGCTTTTTTATTTTACTCATAGCACTTTTCCTAGTCAATACTTTTGTCGAAATAAGTAGAAATTCTTCTGAATATGTCCTATCCTTATCCTTCTTTCTATATATCTTTCTATAACTTTTTTTGGTATTATTATACATGTCGATTCCATAAAAGAGGCATGCTCACTAAGTGAGCATGCCTCTTTTTACTTATTTCACAGTATGTGAACCTTCTTCAATCCAGCTATACATATATTTTTCATCTTCCGTCTCATGTGCTTGTTTTACAATACGAAGCGGACGGAATGTATCTATCATAACAGCTAATTCAAGCGTTTCTTTCTTCCCTATACTCGCCTCTGTTTTCCCAGGGTGCGGCCCATGAGGAATTCCGCTCGGATGAAGTGTAATAGAACCTTCTTCCACACCTTTCCGGCTCATAAAGTTTCCTTCTACATAGTACAGTACTTCATCACTATTCACGTTACTATGATAATATGGTGCCGGAATAGATTCTGGATGATAGTCGTATAAACGTGGTACGAAAGAGCAAATAACGAAATTGTGACCTTCAAACGTTTGATGTACTGGAGGTGGCTGATGAATACGGCCTGTGATCGGTTCAAAGTCCTCTACATTAAAGACCCACGGATATAAATAGCCATCCCATCCAACAACATCTAACGGATGGTGCCCTAAAACATGTTTATGCATATACCCTCGCGACTTTGTCATTACGACAAACTCACCTTTTTCATCATACGTCTCTAATTTTTCAGGACCACGAATATCCCTCTCACAAAACGGACTATGCTCTAACAATTGTCCGTATTCATTGCGGTAGCGACGCGGCGTTGTAATTTGACTATTTGCCTCTACAACAAGAAACTTAGTCTCTCCTTCATCTGGAATAACACGATAGATTGTGCCAATTGGAATCGTTACATAATCACCTTTTCGATAGTGAATCGTTCCAAACATCGTTTCAATTTTCCCTGTTCCGTAATGAACAAATAACATTTCATCTCCATCGCCATTACGGTAGAAATAGTCCATTTTTTCTGTTGGAGTCACTACTCCAATTAATAAATCCTCATTCCCAAGCATAAAGTTTCTTCCACTTACTGCATCACCAGTTTTTTTATTTTCTTTCGTGCGAAAATGACGGTGAGCAAGAGCTACATCTTCTTCATACTGCAACTGACAGGAATGTGATACTGCCGAATGCGATACTTCCGTTGGCATATAATGATGATACAAAATAGACTGCGTACCAGAAAAGCCTTTCGTTCCCATTACCTGTTCACGATAAAGCGATCCATCCTTTTTACGGAATTGTACATGTCGTTTATGAGGTAGCTCCCCCATGTGACGATAAAACATGCCCATCACCTGCTTCCATTTCTTTTTTGACCGTATTACGTAACGTACCTAAACCAGTAATCGTAAGTTCTACAACATCTCCATCTTGCAGCCACTCTTCCGTACCCAGTTCTAAAATACAACCTGTTCCTACTGTCCCAGAACCAATCACATCGCCTGGATATAAAGTAACGTCTTCTGAAGCACGTTCAATCATTTCAGCAAATGTATAGTAAATATCTTGGAAGTTCCCCTTTGATAATAGCTTTCCATTTACATGAGCAGTCATTTCTAACTCATAGCGGTCACCGTTACGATACACAGCTAGTTCCTCTTTCGTAACAAGGTGCGCTCCTAATGAAGTTGCAAAATCTTTTCCTTTTGCCGGACCGAGTCCTACCTTCATTTCTGTTGCTTGTAAGTCCCTTGCACTCCAGTCATTCATAATACAATAACCAAAAATGTATTCTTCTGCTTGCTCACGAGAAATATTTCTTCCTTCTTTCCCGATTACGCAAGCAATCTCTAACTCATAATCAAGTTTTTTAGATTTCTTCGGACCGATTACAAAATCATCAGGACCAATTACAGCACGATGGTTCGTAAAATAAAAAACCGGGAAATCGTACCATTCAGGTACAACATCTAGCCCTCTTCGGCCACGAGCCGTTTTTACGTGCTGTTCAAACGCGTAAAAATCCCGAATACTACTCGGATTAGGAATTGCCGCCGCTAATTGTACTTCCTCTAAGGAATATACACCCTTTTCCGGATTCTTAATCTTACGCAATACTTCTACATACTCATCCGCTTTCTCTAAAAAGGCGAACATAGAAGAAGGTAATTTCCCATCACTAGCAAGATTCATATCAATTACTTTGTCACCTTCAAGCCATCCAGCTCGCATTTCTTTTGAAGGAAGACGAAATGTAACAAATTTCATCATGATTCCTCCCTATGAAAATGAAATTTCCACCAACAAAATAATTTTTGCTGGTGGATATAAATTTTATAAATTTCCGCGACGCTCTTGTTCTCTTTCAATTGATTCGAATAATGCTTTAAAGTTCCCTTCTCCAAATCCGCGAGAACCTTTACGTTGAATGATCTCAATAAATAAAGTTGGACGATCTACAATTGGTTTCGTAAAGATTTGTAGTAAGTAGCCTTCCTCATCACGATCTACTAAAATCTTTAATTCTTTTAACCTATCAATTTCCTCATCAATTTTTCCAACTCGTGCACTTAACTCATCATAATAAGTATCGGGTGTATCTAAAAACTCCACGCCATTTGCACGAAGCGCTTCCACTGTTTTAACGATATCGCTTGTTAGTAAAGCAAGATGTTGTACACCTGCTCCATTATAGAATTCTAGATATTCTTGAATTTGTGATTTTCGCTTTCCATCTGCCGGTTCGTTAATAGGGAACTTAATACGACTTCCATTCGTCATTACTTTTGACATTAACGCCGAGTACTCTGTACTAATGTCGTCATCATCAAAATGGATCATTTGTTTAAAGCCCATAACGTTCTCATAATAACTAACCCACTCTTCCATTTTTTCAACATTACCAACTACATGGTCTACAGCAATTAACCCTGACTCTTCAAATGGAATATTAAACTCGACCTTTTGGAATCCTGGCATAAATGTTCCTTTATAATTTTTACGCTCTACAAGCGTGTGAATTGTATCACCATACGTACCAATAACTGCTTTTTTCAATGTACCGTCCTCGTCCGTTAACTCTACAGGCGGAGCAATTGCGACGGCACCACGTTTTACTGCTTCCGAGTATGCTTTATCAACATCATCAACAAGTAATGCCACGTCTTTCACACCATCACCATGAGTCTTTACAAACTCTGCGATACGATTGTCGCTACTTAAAGCTCCAGACACAACAAAACGCATATTTTTTTGCACAAGAACATAAGATACCTTTTCACGGTTACCAGTTTCTAATCCAGAGTAAGCCACAATTTTGAATCCGAATGCTCTCGCAAGATAATAACTTGATTGCTTTGCATTCCCTACGTAAAATTCCAAATGATCTACATCACGTACTGGAAAAAAGTCCTCCATTTGTGCAGCTAGCGTATCCATAGATTTTTGTTTCATAAAATCCTCATCCCCCTGTAAATAGATTAAATGGTCCATACTTAAAACCAACCGAAAACGCTTCCAACATCGATTAATAGAAATTAGTTAGCAAGCTAACAAATTCTGACCTTTAAAATTTTCTATCTTTTCTGTCAAATTCCTCTTTTTTTCTTACATATAAAATTCGACTTTTTTCTCTTTAAAATAAAGTGAAACTTTAATCAATGAAGTTTTACAAGATAAAGGGAGACTGTTAATACTTGAAGGAATATATAGAAGAAAAACAAAAAAGACCCCAACATATTAACTACTTACTAATATGCTAGAGTCTTTATTTTTTTTGAATGATTGTATTTATATGTCTCATACTAATACATTTGCAAGGAATAGAATAAATGATGTTAATACTACCGCTCCACCTAATGATCCTAATAAATCTGTTTTTGTTACTTGTAACACTTGTTCACTGTTCATATTCCTCATTCTCCTTTCATTTTGTGAGATTTAAAATTTTTATTATACTAATACGCTTGATAGAAATACGATTAACGCTGTTAATACTACTGCTCCACTTGCTGATCCTACGATGTCACCTTTTGTTACTTGTAATACTTGCTCTTTCATATCTTTCATTCTCCCTTCTATTTTCTTTTGTCACAAAACTTTTATTATACTAATACGCTTGATAGAAATACGATTAATGCTGTTAATACTACTGCTCCACTTGCTGATCCTACGAAGTCACCTTTTGTTACTTGTAATACTTGCTCTTTCATTTTATGTATCCTCCTTTTTAATAAGTTATCTATATGTAATTTCTAAGAAATGTTTATTTCATAGTTTTTATGTTAGCGTTACATTAAATTTAATAACGTAACGTTTGTAACATTAATGTAACATAACTATTATTACGTTGCAATATAATTACGTAAATTTTATTACACTTTTTTTACGTTTTTTTATAAACACCCTCAAAAACCTTGTTTTAATGCACTTTCTACTAAGTTCACGTTTGTAACATTCGTGTAACATTACAGTCATAAAACGAAATATAATCATTTCTCTCCCTACTTTTGTTACAAATCAAAGTAAAACTCTAATAAATGACAGTGAACCTATTGAAACTTTACTGACAGTTAATACGGGATAAAACACCATCTTTCCAAGATAAGTTTATATGTTTCCTCTATATAACTATGTATAATAAAAACAAAGAGGTGGTCATTTTGAAATTAATCGCATTAGATATGGATGGTACGCTACTATCATCTAATCTCGAAATCTCCAAAGAGAACTTACAAGCAATCCAAACTGCAAAAGAAGCCGGTCATATCGTAATGATTTGTTCTGGCCGTGCAAAAGAGGATGCTTTGAAATTATTGGAAGAATATAAACTATCTCTTCCAGTTGGAGCGAGCAATGGGGCAATTGTTTATGTGGATGGAAAAGTAATTAACTCGCGTTGTTTACAAAATGATAAAGTATACAAGCTTGCAAAATTACTAGAATCTGAAGGTTTTCCTTATAAGCTATATACGAATAAAGGAGTTTATTCTCCATATACATGGCAAAATCAAGTCATGCAAGCGTTCGAAGAAAACAAGCATGCACTAGATGTTACACTTGAGGAACTCGAAAGAATTACAGAAAAACAAAAGAAATCAAACTTAATTACTGATTTCCAAAAAATCGAAGATGTTGTAAATAATCCAGAACTAGAAATATCTAAATTCTTTATTTTGACATTTAATGCAGAGCATCGCGCACAGCTATTAAGTATGTTACAAGAAGACACTGATATTATGGTTACAGCATCTGCTCCTACTAACTTAGAAATTATGGATAAGAATGGGCATAAAGGGAATGGGCTGAAACAAATGGCAGCCCACTTTAACATACCAATTGAAGATACAGTTGCTATCGGTGACAATTTTAACGATGTACCCATGTTAGAAGTAGCTGGTTTATCAGTTGCAATGGGAAATGCTGAAGAAGATGTAAAAAAACTATGTGATGTTGTGACATTAACAAACAATGAACACGGTGTTGCTCATGCAATCGAGCAATTTGTATTGAAACAAACTTCATCTAGTAAATAAAGTGAAGCTTTAATTAGAGAGGGGTGTCCCTCTGATTATTAGTTGAACCAATCGGGCTTTTACGGGCAGTTAATGCGGGGTAAAAAAGGGACTCTTTCAACTTCTGAAAGAGTCCCTCTCTTTTATACATGATGACAAGCAACAAAGTGCTCTTCACCAACATTACGGAATTCTGGTACTGTTTGTTTACAAATATCCGTCGCAAACGGGCAACGTGTATGAAAGCGACAACCCGAAGGTGGATTTGCTGGACTTGGAATGTCACCCTCTAGTATAATTCGCTCTCGCTTCACTGTTGGATCTGGTATTGGCACAGCCGATAACAATGCTTTTGTATACGGATGAAGTGGGTTCGTAAATAACTCATCACGCGGCGCTGTTTCCACAATCGTTCCTAAATACATAATCCCAATTTTCGTACATAAGTGCTCCACTACGCTTAAATCATGTGAAATGAACAAATAAGATAGTCCCTTTTTCTCCTGTAACTCACTAAACAAATTAATGATCTGTGCTTGAATAGATACATCTAGTGCTGCCACAGGTTCGTCAGCTACAATAAATTCTGGATTTAATACCATAGCTCTCGCGATAACGATACGCTGACGTTGCCCACCAGAAAACTCGTGAGGATAACGGTCAATATGATATGGAGCTAGACCGCATAACTCTAATACTTCTGTCACTTTTTCACGAACGTTTTCTTTCGTCGCTAGTCCGTGAGCCAACATCGGCTCGCCAAGCGCTTCTCCAATTCTCATTCTTGGATTTAATGAGCTAAATGGATCTTGGAAGACGAGCTGCATATTAGGACGATGTTTTCTCAATTCCTCTTTTGATAGAGAATGAACATCGTGTCCTTTAAACTTCACTTCCCCCTCCGTTTTTTGGACGAGACGTAAAATTGTTTTTCCTATCGTCGTTTTTCCGCTTCCTGATTCACCAACGAGACCGAACACTTCGCCTTTATTAATAGTAAAGCTTACTCCATCAACTGCTTTTACATGTCCAATTGTTCGACTAAATACGCCACCTTTAATGGGGAAATATGTCTTTAAGTTTTTTACTTCTAATAATGGTTCGCTCATTGTTCCGCACGCTCCTCATATAACCAGCAAGCTACTTTATGATTTTCATCATGTACATTTAGATTCGGTGCTTCTTCTTTACATATTTCCATACAATGCTCACAACGACCGCTAAAGTAGCAAAATTCATCCAAACCGACTAAATTAGGAACTTGCCCTGGAATAGAATATAGTTTATCTATTCGTTTTCCCATCACTGGTTTTGATTTCAACAATCCTTTCGTGTACGGGTGTTTCGGATTTTGGAATATCTCCAGCACTGGTGCTTCTTCAATAACTTTCCCGCCATACATAACGACAACGTAATCAGCCATTTCTGCTACAACGCCTAAATCATGTGTAATTAATAAAATGGATGTTTTAAATTCCTCTTTTATTTGTCTTAATAAGTCTAATATTTGAGCTTGAATCGTAACATCAAGAGCCGTTGTCGGTTCATCAGCAATTAATAACTTTGGATTACAACTAAGTGCAACAGCAATCATAATACGTTGTAACATGCCACCACTTAGTTCGTGCGGATAAGAATGGACGATTTCATCCGCACGAGCTATGCCGACTTTACGAATTAACTCAATTGCTTTCTTATACGCTTCATTTTTACTAAGTAATTCATGCTCTCTTAACGTTTCTACAATTTGTTCACCTACAGTGAAGACGGGATTTAGCGATGTCATCGGTTCTTGAAAAATCATTGCAATATCATTTCCTCGTAAACTACGAAGTTCTTTCTCTTTCATTCCTAAAAGACTTTTTCCTTCATATAAAATATCTCCACCTACTACACTGCCTGATTCAGCAATAAGTCCCATAATAGATAAAGCCGTTACACTTTTCCCGCACCCTGATTCACCTACAACACAAACCGTTTCACCTTCTCGAACTGCAAAGCTAACGTGATTTACAGCCTTTACTGTCCCTTCTTCTGTCTGAAAGTGTGTTTGTAAGTCTTTCAGCTCTACTACCGCTTTATTCATACCTTCTCACCTACCGTCTCATCTTTGGATCTAACGCATCACGAAGTGCATCACCAAGTAAGTTAATTGATACAACTGTTATAAAGATTGCAAAACCAGGCGGAATCCATAACCACGGACGCTTTTGGAAATCAATTAATGAGTTAGCTGCACTAATCATATTCCCCCATGATGGTGTAGGTGGGACGACGCCGAGACCTAAGTAGCTTAGTGCGGACTCCCCTAAAATTGAACCCGCAACACCTAATGTGGATACAACAATTAATATCGGTAAAACATTAGGAATTAAGTGGTATATAATTTTTCGGTAATCTTTTATTCCTAGCACATCAGCAGCTTGCATAAATGCTTGCTCTCTAAGTGATAAAATTTGACCTCTTACAAGACGTGCAAGCCCCGGCCAACCTACTAAACTTAAAATAATCATAATGACATACAGACGATAATCAGACGGTACTTTCCACTCTGATAAAATCGCTCCCATTATAATAAGTAATGGTAATCCTGGCATCGACATTAATATATCAGCAAGACGCATAATAATATTATCAACGATACCACGATAAAAACCTGCGATAGCTCCTAATACAGCTCCTAGTATCACTGATAAAACCATTGATGCTAGGCCAATCGTTAATGAAATTCGTCCCGCTTGCATAAGTCTTGTTAAAATATCTCTTCCTAATTGATCTGTACCGAGCCAATGAGAAAAACTAGGTGGTTTGTTAATTAACGCAACTTGTATTTTCCCTGATGCATATGGTGAAAAGAACGGACCGATAAAACAAAATAAAAACATAAAAATTAGTGCATACAACCCTACGAGCGCCATCTTATTTCTCTTTATCCGTTTAAGAGCTTGTCGCCATGGCGATGATTCATTTTTTCTTCTCTTTTTTTCTTTCTTCTCTGTAATTACTGTAACAGTCTCCATTTCTTTCCCCCCTTACTTCAACCGAATTCGTGGATCAACAACTGCATATACGATATCTGCGAAAAAATTTGAAACGATTGTTAAACAAGAAAGAAACATCGTAAATGCCATCAATACTGTATAATCACGGAAATTTAGTGCTTCCAATTGAATACCGCCAATCCCTGGCCAGTTAAAAATTTGTTCAATAATAATTGCCCCAGAAAACAATCCAGGTAACTCAAACGCAAGCAATGTAATAGCCGGTAAAATGGCATTTTTTAATGCATGCTTATAAATAACAGTCTTCTCTTTTAACCCTTTTGCTCGTGCTGTTCGTATGTAATCTTGTCTTACAACCTCTAACATACTTGTTCTAAAGTAGCGAGTTAATGAGCCCACACCAAGAAGAGTCAAAATAAATACCGGTAAAACCATATGCTTTGCAACTTCTATCACATAAGCGAATCCGGTTGAATTACTACCAACATCAATCATTCCACCTATTGGCAATAACTTAAGATCAACTGCGAACACCTTAATTAAAAACAGACCTATAAAAAATGAAGGAAATGACATTGCTGCAAAGATACCAATTGTTACAAGCTTATCGAATAAAGAATGTTGTTTTGTCGCTGAAAATACACCGATAATAAGTGCAATTAGCCAAATAAAAAACAATGCAATAATTGCTACACT
Organism: Bacillus sp. 5w2; assembly: GCF_054353775.1. Taxonomy (NCBI): domain Bacteria; kingdom Bacillati; phylum Bacillota; class Bacilli; order Caryophanales; family Bacillaceae; genus Bacillus; species Bacillus sp. 5w2. The sequence continues at coordinate 26,543 of NZ_JBTIWT010000020.1, forward strand.
AAAAGAGTTCCAAATAAATTTATTTAATAATGATGTTACAGGTTCTTGATACTGCAACGAAAAACCAAAGTCGCCTTGTAACGCATTACCTAACCAATGAAAATAGCGCTCAACAATTGGCTTATTTAATCCATACAATTCCCGAAGCTCTGCCGCCCTTTGCGGTGTAATCTTAGGATTCGAATCAATATAATCCCCTGGAAGAAGTGCAAACAGGAAGAAAATAACAATTGACGTTCCCAAAAGTGTAGGAATCATTTGTAACAACCTACGAACGATATACGTTTTCACCCTTTTTCTCTCCAATCTTATGCTTAAAATAGAAGAACATTTTTTCGAATCAGCATATTACTAGCCGAATGAAAAAATGTCTTCTACTTATACATTCTTCTCGTTATTTTTCAATAGATAATACTGGCGAGTTCGAACTAATACTGTCATACTTCTCAGGATCAATTCCTTTAATGTTTCCATTGTAAGCTGTGATGATTCTACGATAGTTTAATAAAATTACTGGCGGATCATCACTTAGTTCTTTGTACAGTTCTTTGTAAATTGGTTTACGTTTCTCAATATCTACGGTTTCAATTCCTTTTTTAATTAATGCATCTACTTTTTCATTTTTATAACCTAGGGTATTATCATCACCTTCTGAAGAGTAACCACTTACAGTTTCACTTGGATCTGTTGTAATTGGTGTTGCAACAGAAGCTAAATCATAATCGCCTTTTTTCACTTTTGATAGCATCGTATTAAAATCCATAAATTCAGGATTGAACTCAACACCTAATTCTTTATAGTTCTCTTTTGCGATCGGAATAAATAAATCACCTTCTTTTGCTGAGCTTGCACCATAATACGTTAATTTAAGTTTTTGACCATCTTTTTCACGAATTCCGTCTGAACCAGCTTTCCATCCAGCTTCATCTAATAATTTCTTCGCCTTATCTAAGTTATATTCGTACTTATTAATACCCTCTTCTGTATAAGCCCAAGATGTTGGATGAATTGGAACATTTGCTACTGTACCGTATCCTTTCAAAGCTGTATCTACATATTTTTTACGATCCAATCCATAAATAAGAGCTTGACGAACTTTCTTATCTTTTAAATACGGTTTTTTACTATTCATTCTTATATAACTAAATGAAGCAGCCGTCTCTATTTCAACATTTGCAAACTGTAAACTCTTCACTTGTTCTAGAATTTCATCCCCGTAGCCTACTCCTGTATAATCTATCTCACCTGTTTGGAATAATTGGAATTTTGTATCCGGTGAAGTAATCTTATAAATAAAGTTTGGGATTTTTGGTTTGCCTGCATAATAATTTTCATTTGCTATAAAACGAACTTCTTGTCCTGGGATATACTTTTCAAACTTATATGGCCCCGCAGCTATCGGTTTTCCATATAACTCTTTTAAATAATCTAAACTAGTATTTTGTTTATACTCTTTTCCATAATAAGCTTTCGATAATACTGGACCACCTAAAGCAATTAGCGCTTGTGAGTTAACTTTTTCAGTTGTAATTTTAATTGTTTGTGGATCAACAACTTGAATTCCTTCAATAGACGTCGCTTTTCCTTCTTTATATTCCTTTCCACCTTTAATTGCATATTGTGAAATATCATCGCCGCCTTCATACGCTTTATCATGTAGAAGTGATAATGTAAATGCTACATCGTCAGCGGTTAATGGCGATCCATCACTAAATTTCAAGTCTTTGCGTAAATGAAATGTATATGTTAATTGGTCTGAAGAAACATCCCACTTCTCAGCAAGATCTGGTATAGGTTTTCCTTGTTTATCTGTTGTAACAAGGGAAGCAAAAATAACCGATGTCACATTCCCATCCCAACCGTTCTCTTGAAAGTAAGGTAAGAAAACTCCCCCAGGCTTTGAGATACCAGAAATAAACGTATCTTTTCTATTTTTTGCCTTATCAGGTACTTTCGTTTTATCTGTAGCCGCAATTTTTTCAACTTTTACATTTTTTAAATCCTGCTGTTTTACCGGTTCTGTAGAAGCCGTATCCTCCTGTCCCCCACAAGCAGATAACACAAGTGAACTACTCAGTAATACCGAAAATACACCAGCCCATTTTTTTGTCTTTTTCTTCATTGTCCCCACCCTAACTGTTTAATAGTGATACCCTTTGAACTTATTAGCTTATGTATGCCTCCCACAGCACATTTATAGCCAATCGGAAAAGTCGGTTTTAATCGTAAAAAAACAGATGTTTTTGAGGGGTAACAATCCTATTCCGACCTTTCCGGTAGACTTTATGGTTATTAGCTTATATCGTCCGTTATATTTTGTCAATTCTTTCTAAATAAATATTTTGAGAATTTTTCCAAAATTATTGTTCTATCTTTAATTTAGGTAAACTTAACAAGATACCGTTATAGTTATCTTCTTGCAATCCTTGAATGCGTGCATTATGTGCAGACACAACTTTACTATTATTTAGGAAAATAACAGGCGGATCTTCGCTCAACTCCTGGTACAACTTTTTATAAATTTCTTTTCGTTTTTCAATATCTAATGTTTCTAGTGCCTGCTTAGCTAATTCATCTACTTTTGGATTATAGTATCCATCATAGTTTCGTTTACTTGTCGAAACAAACTCCTCAATTGTTCCACTTGGATCATCAATCATTGGCGTAGATACCATCGCCAAATCATAATCACCTTTTATCACTTTTGAAATCATCGTATTAAAGTCCATATATTCCGGGTTGAACTCTACACCAAGCTTTTTATAATCTTCTTTCATCACAGGAATCATTACATCATTTATTTTACTTGCTGATGAGGCAAAATAACTTACTTTCAGTTTTTGTCCGTCCTTTTCACGAATTCCATCCGAACCTGCTTTCCATCCAGCCTCATCCAATAATTTCTTTGCCTTCTCTAAATTATACTCATATTTATTAATGCCCTCTTCTGTATACGCCCAAGAAACTGGCGTAATCGGTACATTAACAAGTGACGCATAACCTTGGAAATACGTATCAATAACCTTTTGACGCTCTAATCCATAAATAAATGCTTGGCGAACACGTTTATCTTTAAAGTATGGCTTCTTATAATTCATTTTAATGTAGCCGTAAGAGCTTCCTGTATACACATTAATATTAGCAAAACCTAAATCTTTTAATTGTTCAATTGTTTCTGCATTTGTAGAAAATCCGTCGTAATCCACTTCTCCAGCTTGGAATTGCTGCAACTTCGTATCGCCTTTTGAAATTTTATAAATAAAGTGCTCAATCTTCGGCTTTCCTTCAAAATAATTTTCATTTGCTACAAATCGAACTTCTTGACCAGGAATATATTGATCTAACTTATAAGCTCCTGCTCCCACTGGCTTCCCATACAACTCTTTTAAGTACTCCAAGTGTCCTTGTTTATACTCTTTCCCGTAATAAGCTTTAGATATAACTTCTCCGCCAATTAACGATAATGTTTGGGCATTTACCTTTTCGGTTGTAATCGTAATTGTTTTCGGATCAATGACCTGAATTCCCTCAATAGAATTTGCTTTTCCTTCTTTATATGCTTGCCCACCTTTTATTGCTGTTTGACTTATATCAGTCGCCCCACTATAAGTTGGGTCGTGTAATAAAGTTAATGTAAATGCTACATCATCTGCAGTTAACGGTGTACCATCACTAAACTTTAAATCATCTTTCAAATGGAATGTATATGTAAGCTGATCCTCCGAAATATCCCACTTCTTCGCCAAAATAGGAATTGGTTTCCCTTCCTTATCCAGTCCAACAAGAGGCGCAAATATAGCTTGCGTTATATTACCATCCCATCCATTCTCCATAAAGTGCGGAAGGAATATCCCCCCAGGACTCGGCATTCCAACTACAAAGGTATCTTTTCTTTCTTTTACTTTTGTAGGACTTTTTGCTTTGTCGCTTGCCTTAATAAATTCATCTTTTACTTTTGGTACGTTCCCGGCTTCATTTGTACTTGCTTCCTCTTGACCACATCCGGCTAGTAATACTGATACACTAAGAAATGTAACAAGTGCTCCTTTAAAAGCATTTTTCATTGCACTCTCACCTTTACCTTCCTAATTTTTAACGATGTAGGAACATAGGCCCCCTTCCTGTAACTATCTTTATTTTTCCTATAAAAATAGTATGAATTAATTTCAAGATTATTCCTTTCCTTTAAACATGTCAATCGTTCTCTTTTATTTCGTATTAAAAAATTGAAAATCCACTTCTATTCGTTCAGCATGAAACATAGAATACTAATAACCAATTACCAAAAAGGGGGCGAAAACATGGACAACCTATTCCAATACGTCCTGCACTACGTATTATTAACAATTATGATAGTTGGGGCGCTATTACTATTCCCATTCTTCCCAAAGTTCGTCCTCTTTTTAGCTTTTTTTATTATGCTCGGGATCGCTATTATCATTTCAACAAAGGAAGATACCACACAAAAAGAAAGCAGAGTTCAGCGTGTAAAGCTGTAACTCTGCTTTTTTCAATCGTAACGTATTCTTGTTAAACCAATCACGAAAAATACTCCTGCAAATAAAATGAGTATACCAATATAGCTTCCTATATCTGCTAATGCACCTCCTCTTACAATCAACTCCGTAAATCCACGCATTGCCCAAGTTTGCGGAACAAAGTTTGCTACTGTTTGCATCCATGCTGGTTCAATTTCAATTGGCCAATAAAGACCACCAATCATGCATGTTGAAATCACAACGATATTCCCTAGCGCTGACTGCTGTTCTGTTGTTTTTACGATGCTTGCTAATAATAAGGCTAGACCAATGACAGCTAGTAATAACGCCGAGGTGAGGGTAATAACTCCTAATAAATTTCCCCACTGCACATCAAATAAGGAATGCGTTAATATCATTAAAACACCAAATTGAATCCACCCTATTAAAAAGAAGGAAAGGATATATCCCGCCAGTATTTGAACTTTTGAAACTGGCGCTTCTAATAAACGAGACCAAACACCAAGTTGCCTAGCTTTTAAAATAGTCCCCGTCGCACTTAACATAACAATCATAACGAATAGAATGGAAAAGCCTGCCGCTCGTCCTGTAACGTTATTTAACTTTTGATCATCATGTGAAATTGACTCTTTTTGAATCGAAACAGGTTCTACTTTTGTATAGGTTTCTTTATACATCGTTTCCCACGAAGTGTTACTTTTCTTCTCAAAATCTCTTGCCGCACTAACTTCTATCTCCATTTTTTTTAATGTGCTTGTCAATACTTGCTCTACAGAAGTTCCACCAGTAAAATCAGCACTGGCCTGAAACTGAATATTTTCTATCTTCCTATCTAGCATACTCTTTTGAAAGTCTTTCGGAATGATAACTATACCCGATGATTTTTTATTTTCAACCTTCTGTTTTCCTTCCTGATACGTTACCTTCTCTATAGAAATTAAGTCACTTTTCTTTATTTCCTCATAATATTTGCTAGATAGTACAGAACCATCTTCATCTACTAAGCTAACATTTACTTTCTCATTCCCACTTCCACCTAAAAGTCCTCCAAAAATGAGTGTAAAAATAATAGGCATTCCAAACATGAGTATATAACTTTGTGGCTTTATTAAAATTTGTTTTAGCTCTAACCAACAAAGCGCCCAAACCTTCTTCATCATTTCCCCTCCTATCTCGTACGTAAACGTAATGTTCCAACCATAACGGAGACAATTCCTGCACTACATAAACTAAAAATAACAGGGAGTAGCACATCCCAAGATGTTCCCGACATAATATTTAAGAAGCTTGTAAGTGCCCATTTATTCGGAGTAACATTTGCAATGGTTTGAAGTGTATCAGGGAATACGTAAATCGGTAACATTGATCCCCCTAATATAGCGAGTATTTGAATACCGATTCCTCCCATTACATCTGCCGTTTTTTCCTCATGGATAAAAGCCGCAATTAACATAGATAAACCAGAAACACAAATTGCATACGAAATTCCCAATACTACTATTTGAGACACATCTTCTCCCCATTCCACATGAAACATAAAGTGCGTAGCAGCTATAAATATTCCAAATTGTATACAAGCAAATAGTAATGTACCTAAAAACTTTCCAAATAAAATTGAAAATGAGCTCGTCGGTGTACTGAACAAACGCGCCAACGTTTCAGTTCGTTGCTCTGTTACAACTGACTTTGCACCTACTGTTATGTTATATAGTAAAAACATGACTAACATCGCTGCTGCATAATATTGCATCGCTGCAACTGTTTTTTTACCTATCGTCCCTCTTTTAATGTTATCCGCATTTGTAGTTGCTATCGCCTGTAAACTTCCACTTACCTCTTTTGCAACTTGTGCTACATCACCCTGCTGAGATTTCACTAATTCTGTTACAACACTTTTAGTAGATACTGCGACTGTTTGAACACGTTCTGAAAAGGATCGGATCATTGATTCAGCAATTTTCGCTTGTATATTTTTTGATGGGTCTATAAGCACCTTTGGTTCTTTTAATTTTCCATCTTGTACTTGTTCGCTCCATTTATTTGGGATGACGATTCCCACATCGATTTTCTTTTCCTTTAACATATCTTCAAGCTCTTCCTGAGAATGAACTATCTTTACTTTCACATCATCTTTTATTTCTTTAGATTGCAATACGTCTTTTTGAAAGACATCTGCCAATTCATCAGTTCCCACTTGATAATAGCCAATCACTGTTTTCGGTAGTCCACCATTATCAAATATATTACTTAACGCTGAACCTAAAATCGCTGTTAATAAAAGCGGCATAATTAACATCATCATAAATCCGCGCCGATCAATTAAACGTATTTTTAAATCCTTCCATGCAATAATAAAACTTTTCATCCCACACTAACCTCCTTAATCACGAAGTGAACGTCCTGTTAATTGTAAAAAGAGTGCCTCTAAATTTGGTTCTTGTACTTCAAGCTTTAAAATTTGAGCGTTGTTCTCAACAACTACTGACACAACTGTACCAATAGACTCGCCACCATTTAGTCCAATATCAATCGTGCTATTATCTTCATCAAAAATAATCCGTTCAACAACAGATAGTGATTTCAACTTTTGTAGCAATTCCGTACTATAACGATTTAATTGCAATCTCACTATAAACCCATCTGCCAGGCGATTACATAGCTCCCTTTTCGTTCCTAATGCAATTACCTTTCCGTGATCAACAATTGCAATTCGTTCACATAAATACTCTACTTCTTCCATGTAATGACTCGTATAAATAACCGTCATACCTTTTTCATTTAATTTCTTAACAGTTTCTAAGATATGATTTCTCGATTGTGGATCAATCCCGACTGTCGGTTCATCCATAATTAATAACTCTGGTTCGTGCATAAGTGCTGCACCAATATTAATACGCCTTTTCATGCCACCTGAAAATGTTTCAATTTTATCTTTTCCGCGGTCCTGTAAACCGACGTAGGCTAATACTTCCTCTGCCCTCTCTTTTGCAACTTTTCCATTTAAACCGTACATCTTTCCCCAAAAAATCAAATTTTCCTTTGCTGAAAGTGTCGGATACAAAGCAATGTCTTGCGGAACAATACCAATTTTCTTTTTCGCTTCTAATGGATATTCTTTTACAGATTTCCCACCAACTTTTATATCTCCACTATCATACGGAATTAATCCACAAATCATTGATATTGTCGTTGATTTTCCCGCTCCATTTGGACCAAGCAATCCAAATGTTTCACCTTTTTTCACTTCAAAAGACACATTCTTTATGATTTCCTTCTTGCCAAATGATTTCGTAATATGATCTATGACTAACATACTGATTCAGCCCCTTTGCATTCATCTACACTTTCATTGTAGAAAATTTTTTTCTTCTCTCCATCACCCTTGAGATAGAAATACAAAATAAAAAAGCAGCAAATTCTGCTGCTTTTTCACAATTATATATGCCAAAAGTCATGTGTACATCGTGATGCCATACCTTACTGCATATATGGCAGCTTGCGTTCGATCTCTCAGTTCTAACTTACTAATTAAATTAGAAACATGATTCTTAACAGTCCCTTCTGTAATAAATAGCTTTTCCGCAATCTCTTTATTATTTAAACCAAGTCCAATTTCTCTTAAAACATCTACTTCTCGCTCAGTTAATTGCGCTAATTGTTCTGGTGTGGTGCACTCTACTGCTACTTTTGTCTTTTTTAATTCTTTTATGATTTGCGCTGTTATATCCTGAGGAAGCACAGCCCCTCCACTATGCACCGTTAAAATTGCTTGAGCAATTGCATCTGCCTCCATATCTTTCAATAAATAACCACTCGCTCCTTGCTCCAATGCTTCAAAAATAAGCTCACTATCACTAAAAGTCGTCAGCATAAGTACCTTTATATGAGGGAACTGTTCTCTAACTAAACGTGTTCCTTCAACACCATTCATACGAGGCATCCTAATATCCATCAAAATAATTTCAGGATGTAGCTCTTTCACCTTTTGTATCACTTCGTCTCCATCCGTAGCCGTTCCCACTACATCGAGTTCCGGACTTAAATTTAATAACATCGCTAAACCATCACGAATGAGCGATTGATCATCAACAATCATAATCCGAATCATACAGTTCCCCCTATTATCCACGTTTTCTCCTGAAGTGGAAATTCAATCTGTAACCGAAAGCCTTTTTCTATCTCACTCTCAAATTGAATAGTTCCACCATGTTCCTCTACTCGTTCTTTCATATTAAGTAAACCAAAACCCGGGCTTACCTCGTTAACTCCCACGCCATTATCCAAAATACATAGTTTAACTTGTTTCGCCGAACAAATTAAACTCACTTCACATAAACTCGCTTTCCCATGCCGCTTTGCATTTGTTAAAGACTCTTGCATAACTCGGAGCAGTGTAGGTTGTAGTGACAACGGAATCACAACCGGATCCCCTTCTAATTGAAAAGATACTTGTACTTTCGTCGCTTTAGAATATCCATGTAACATTTCACGCATATTCTCTATTATGTTCCCTAGTTTACCTTCTTCTTTTAAAGCATGTACAGAAGCTCTAACCTCTTGAAGTGATTTTCTGGCTAGCCCATGACATGTATGTAAAACCTCTTCCGTAGCGTCCGATTTTTGTTTCCACAAAGCCTCTGCCAGTTGTAATTGAACAAGTAAGGCTGTCATATTATGACCGACAGTATCATGAATTTCTCGGGCAATATCATTTCGCTCCCGAACAGCTGTCAATTCTTCTACCTCTTTGGCATATAGACGTAATTGTTCATGCGCTTCTTTTAAAGCTGTATGAGATAATGCTAATTCTCCATATTGCTCATCTACCATTTTCCGAGCAGCTGTAAGTTTTTTTATTAAGCTTCCAGCTAAAGCACTAAAAACGATGAACATAAAATTAATGGCATTACTCTCCAATTCTAAACTACCTGTATGTTGATATGCATGTAGTATATTAATAAGCCAACAAAGAAAGAAAAAAGTAATAAAAAAGTACGTCATGCTTCTACGAAATTCATGAATAAATAGTCCTACTGCATCAATTCCAAATATAATTAAATATAAACATGTCTCAGGAAATAAAAAACCTAATAAAGCTGTGACTATCCCATTTGCTAATAGTGTATAAAAAACAAGCTTTTTACCTCCACTTACTTTTACTAGCAAAATATGATTCACAATATAAATAAAAAGTGCTGTACCTACAAAAAGTTGCAAATGTGCTGTTTCACGTGAAACATGGTTTGCATAAACAAAACAAATCATAACGATTGTAGCAATCCGTGCGTATCCTAACATAACATTCTCCTCACGTTTTAATAACTTAAAGTTCTTCTCTTTATTGCAACAACAAGAAAATTATACCAATTTTTATCTTTCCGTACACAAAAAGAGCAAGCCTCCCTCAAAATATGAGAAAACAACTTGCTCTTTCATTCTAATTTCTTTACTCCACAATATTCTCTAACTCATTATATAACTCCGCTCGCAACAACTCTTTCTTCGTTTTTTCTTCATACAATTGTTCAAGCATTTCAACATCAACTACATGCTCCATCTTACACTCAAGCGCATATATATCCTCTTCTACATGCATTAACTCCGTTTCAATATCCTCAACATTCCTAACTTCTTTCTTTTTTACAGGAGCTGTTTCAATATTTTTTCTTCCTTGGCGTTGCTGCTTTATTACTTGTTTCTCGAGCTTTTCTTCCCACTTTTGACGAGCCCATGCGTAGTTCCCTGCAAACTCAAATAATTTATGCTCATCAATCCAATACGTCTTTTCAAATAACTTATTCAAAAAATAACGATCATGTGAAACAGCTAAAATCGTTCCATTATATTGCTCAAGAGCTTCCTCTAAAACTTCCCTTGATTCAATGTCGAGATGGTTTGTCGGCTCATCTAAAATTAAAAAATTGATATCTTGATACATAAGTTGCGCAAGTCTTAACCTCATTTTTTCTCCACCGCTCAGTTGCGTTACTTTCTTAAACACCGCTGGACCATAAAATAAAAACTTAGCTAATATATGTCTCGCTTCTCCCTCTGTTACAGCTACATATTCCCTGAAAGCCTCTAATACATTACTCTTCATATTTCCGTACGCATGTTGTGATAAATAACCGATTTTCACACTACTACCAATACGGATCTCTCCAACGTCTGGTTCTATTTCTTCTAATAATAACTTTAGTAGCGTTGTCTTTCCTGTACCATTACGACCAACGATCGCCGTACGCTCTTGAAAACGAACATGTAAATTCGCTTCGTTAAATAAAGGGTGGTCAGCAAATCCTTTACTCACTTCTTTCATTACAACAACATCTTTCCCACTTCTCTCTTTCCCTTCAAACTGAAGTCCCATTTGTTTTCGTTCTAAAATAGGTTTCTTTAGTTTCTCTATACGTTCCAGTGCACGTTCCATACTTCTCGCTCTCTTATGCAATCCTTCATTCGGAGGATTCGCCTGATTTGCCCATTCACGTAGTCGTTTAATTGCTTCTTTCATTTTCTTTATTTTCTTTTGCTGTTCTTGATAAGCCTGAAACTCCTGAAGTAACCGTTCTTCCTTTTCCTCAACAAACTGAGAATAGTTTGTATGATACACGTGAATCTCTCCATCTTCTAAATCAAAAATCTTCGTTACAACTTCATCAAGGAAATAGCGATCATGTGAAATGACCATAACCGTTCCATTGTATTCTTTTAAAAATTGCTCTAGCCATTCTACGGCGAATAAATCTAAATGATTGGTTGGTTCATCTAATAGAAGTAAATCTGGTTTCTGCAACAACATGTATGCAAGGCTTACTTTTGTTTGTTCCCCACCACTTAACTCGGAAAATGATCGGAGAAATAGTTCTGTCACCTGTAGACCGTTTGCTACCTTCATCATATTCGCTTCTATTTCATAACCACCAAGAAACGCAAACTTTTCTTGGATTACTCCGTATCTCTCCATTAATCTTTGTAAAGCAGACGGTTCCCGTTCTTCTGCCATATGTTTTTCTAAAGCACGCATTTCTCTTTCTAATTCCTTTTCTGTTTTAAAGGCGGAACTCAATACATCATATATAGTCATACCCTCATCAAATTTCGGAATTTGTGCCACATGACCAATACATGTACCTTTCTTCATATGAATGGCCCCTGCATCCAAACTTTCCATTCCAGTTAGAAGCTGAAAGATTGTTGTCTTCCCACTACCGTTACGACCAACTAATCCAACACGTTCACCATTCTTTATTTCAAGCGATATATTTTCAAATATGATGTTTCCACCAAAAGATTTCGTTACATTATTTACACTACAAATTGTCATTTTCCGTACTCCTTTCAATATAAAAAACCATGGGAAAGAAACATTCCCCATGGTTTTCGGCATAGAAAAAGGAAGCCAAATAGCTCCCTTTTCACACGTTTATTAAAAATGGGTGAAGAGATTTCTATCGTTCAATAGCTACTATGCAATTGTTAAAAAAGGACAGACGTATCCCGTTAACAACTACATCATGAAAAATCGCACGACAAAAATAGATATAATCTAAAAATTTGGCACGTGCAGCTAAAGAACGTTTCATCTCATTCACCTCTTTCGTACGGAATTTAATACTTACTTCTTTATTATACTTCCCCATTTCATGTTTGAATAGTCATTTTTCTGAAAATAATGAAGATAGACTAAACATTTCAATAAGTGACATCAAATCTTACAACACTGTTATGTTCACGTAATGGAAAGCGATAGTACGAAAAAGCGCCTCCCTATACAATAAAGATGTAAACAAGAGAGACAACAAAAGGAGGAAAACAATCATGATGAAAGAAATCGTAAAAGCAATCTTTGAGGTATTAGTGAACGGACAAGCAGTTGTAAAAGAACTAAACGAACTATAAAAAGGAGTGAAGGAATATGATGAACATGGTAAAAATGATTTTACACGCTCTAGTTGATGCAAAAGCAGTTAGCCAAGAATTAAACGAACAATAAAAAAGGGGTAAATGAATATGAAGAAAGCCATTATTGTAATCGCAAGTACAGCAATTGCCTTATACACAATAAAAAATAGAAAAAAGAAGCACAATAAAAACGATCTATATTATCCATACACATTATTAAAGAAAAAATAAAAGACAAGGTACCCTATCTTAATGAGGATATCTTGTCTTTTATTTTTCCTATCCCCTTTAAAGGATTTCCTTCTCCTTTTCCCGAATGTATTAAGCGGGATTTTTTACACATATTTTAAAGGGGCACATATACAAATGGATACACAACAACTATACTTTTTAAACGATATCGGCAAACAAAAACCAGAAAGCATCCGGAATAGAAGCGCTGCATGTCCTTTTTGTGACAGAGAAAATTTAACGGATATTTTAGCTACTGAAGACTCAATTATTTGGCTAAAAAACAAATTTCCTACATTAAAAGATACATTTCAAACGGTGCTAATCGAAACAGATAATTGTGAAGACCATATTGCGACATATACAGAAGAACATATGAGATCGCTAATCCGTTTCTCCATTCAACATTGGTTAGACTTACAGAAGAATGAAGAATTCACATCTGTGATTTTATACAAAAATCATGGTCCATTCTCAGGCGGAAGTTTGCATCATGCACACATGCAGATTATTGGAATGAAATATGTAGACTACCTCGATAACGTAGAACAGGAAAACTTCCAAGGAGTAATTGTGCAAAAAAACGAACACATTGAACTCAATATTTCAGATCGTCCTATTATCGGTTTTACTGAATTTAATATCATCATTGAAGATGTTGAATGCATAGATGAACTAGCAAATTATATTCAACAAACTGTACGTTACATACTGACAGATTTCCATAAAGGATGTAGTAGTTATAACTTATTCTTCTATTACTTAGACGGAAAAATCATTTGTAAAGTTGTTCCTAGGTTTGTCGTTTCACCATTGTATGTAGGATATAAAATACCGCAAGTTTCCACAAAACTAGAAGACGTGAAAATACAACTCGCGCAGTACTTCACGAGCGAAAAAGATACAATTATTCACCAAAAAACAGAGTAGGTATAGAAAACCTACTCTTTGATTACACCTTTATTTCGATAGTACACGTCCTCTAACCCGACGTTATACTTCATGTTATTATCCGTCCACTCTGGTCCTAAATTTCCCGGCCATCCAGATGTATTTGCTATATATTTTAGTAATGCAAAATCAGTCAAACCTTTTTGCACCCCGCGCTTATATCCTTTCATTAAATGCGGCATTGCAATTTGCGCATTTGTACGTGGATCTTTCAACTCTTCATCAGTTAAATGCTCTGGTGCAAGTCCACCCCCGCGATGCAATTGAAACAATCCGAATGAAGTTCCATTATCTCCAACACTTCTTGGATTTAACCGGCTTTCATGTTCGGCAATTGTAAGAGGTATCCATTCTGGAAGATTGACTTTCTTTGCTTCCTCTATAATAATTTGTTTCATCTGTTTTGCTTCTTCTGAGTCAACATAGCTTGTCTCATTCATTAACTTGCCCATTCCTTCAGACTTTCCTTGGAAATATAAGTACACCCCAAGAACAACTAAAAATCCTACAAAGAATTTCTTCACTACCTCTACCTCTTTCTCCGCTGAAATTTGTCCCCTTTCAGCCTTCTTCCCTTTACAATTACCAACATTCTATCATTCTCTTACCCTTTTATCATAGCAAATAACTATACATATTATCATCATGCTTTAGACCGATTTTGTGAAAAAACAGCTGGTAAATACGTGCAAAAATGTAACTTTCATAGACCACAACGTATTTTTTGTATATAATTGTAAATTGAACTCTACATATAGAATAGGAGCAAACCAAATGAAAAAGTGCATAATACTCTTGTTCAGCATTTTACTTCTTATGCCTATCCACACCTCTGCACAAACGTCACCAAAACCAAAAGTACTTGTTTTATATAGTACAAAAGACGATAAAATTACAAATAATATTCAAATACTTAATACTCAATTAGGCCATTTTACAAACGATATAACTACGAAAAGTTTAAAACAAGCTAATGAAATTACTAATTCATCTTCTTATACACATATTGTCTATATCGGTGAACAAAAGGAAGAGTTTCCTGCTGAAGCAAAACAACTGATAGAAAATTTCTCAGGCCCAGTATTAGTTCTAGGACAAAATGTTGAACAATTATCTAATCGCTTTTCTTTCATTACTCTAAAGGATAATGAGATACGAGTTAATAAAATCGAATATCCAAGCCATAAACTAAAAAACACTTTAGAAGAGGAACGGTTGATTCAATCCTTTGATACAAACGGAACTGTTCTTGCTAACGCTGTAAGCTCAAATAGCAAGAACCCACTTATCGTTCACCATGAAACATCTTATTACGTTGCAACGCCAAATCTCTTTGACTGGATGTCTCATTACGTCGGTGAAATGTTATTTTCTTACTTTGGACAAAAATCGACGACAAATAAAGTAGAAGCTTATTTACGTCTTGAGGACGTTCATCCAGCCGCAGATACAAATCAATTAAAAGAAATTGCTGAATTACTAAAAGAGAAAAAGATCCCTTATATGATTACAGTCATACCGGTATATAAAGATCCGGATACAGGAAAGACCATACATTTAAAAGATAAACCTGAGCTAGTCGATCTTTTACGCTCTATGCAAGATGATGGTGCAGCAATTATTATGCATGGTTATACTCACCAATTTTATGATAGTGAAACTGGTGAAGGTTTTGAATTTTGGGACGTAAAAACAGATCAACCAATTCGTCAACCGAAGCATGAAAAATCAAAAACAAAAGATGACTTTCCTAATATAGAGGCATATAATGCATACGTAAAAAAAGGAGAAGAGTTTGAAGAAAAATATACGACTGATCATATTGAAAAAGGCATTCAAGAACTTGTAGATGCCAAACTATATCCTGTCGCATTTGAAGCACCTCATTACACGATGTCTCAAAAAGGATACGAAATATTATCAAGGTACTTTTCAACTTATGTAGGACAACTACAGTTAAGTGATACAACTTGGAAATCCATGCACTCACCATTTTATACAAGTACCCCATCATTTTTACACGGAATGAAATTAATGCCTGAAACAGTCGGCTTTATCGAAGAAGATAAGCCACATGCTATTGCAAAGATGAAGGAACGTGCTGTATCTGTTGCTAAATTATCCGATGGCGTTATTGGTGCATTCTATCATCCTTACTTAGGTGTGAAACCATTAAAAGAAGTATTAAAGGATCTAGAAAGTATTCCAAATATAGAATGGATTGATTTACAAAAAGAAACAAATGAAGTGAAAATGAAAAATATTCATATTACCACTAACAAAGATGGCATTCATGTTGAAAAACCAACAAGTGCAGATGACGTAATGGATTATATAAAACAATATGGGTTCTTCCTTATACTTGGTTTCTTCGTCATTGTCTTTCTTTTCCTATTAAGACGCGCGAAAAAATTAGAGTCATAATACAAAACCACCAAGTAGAATGCTTGGTGGTTTTTTTAACTTAAACCAAAACGTGGCATGTTATTAATAACCCATTGATTATTTTCATAAACAAATTCAACTTCTACTTTTTCCGTTACATTATCATAGTCATTATACGTTTCTACCTGCGCTTTTATTTTCCCATCCTTCAAATCGGTAGAAATAATTTTTGTAAATTTAGTCGCTGCTTTTGACCCTGGATCTCCAATAGCATAGTGCATTTTTCCATTTAACTCTTTAATATACTTACTCTTCATATACTCTGCTATAAATGATTTTGAGAAGTACGTAGATAGCGTAGTCTCTAAAGTATCCCTCGTATTATAAATAGGATTCACTAATTCCCCGTACGAAAAATCCCCTACTCGTTTTGGGTTTCCTGTTAGTGCAGCCATTTGAATATTAGTAAGTTCCTTCTGTGCATTCCATACTTTCTGTAACATACCGTCATCTGCTAACTTCTTATCTTGTGCTTCATTTGATTTCTTTGTATCTAGATTCAAAATAGTCCCGTTATCCGTATAGAGATACATATCTCCTGCTACAAAATATAAATAGGATTTCGTTGGTTCAACCGCTTTATTATAAATCACTTTTTCATTTCCACCATTCATTTTCTTCTTATATACTCCGTCCTTTTTTAAATAATAAAAAGTATCCCCTTTCACATTCATCTGCAAGGCATCCTTTACCAATAGCTTTTCATTATTTTGTTGAATGTCTATTTCATATATGCCATGCTCAGCTTCATTTGTTTCAAAAGGTAACGAGAAGTCGACAACAGCATATAATTTTTCATTATTATACGTAGCACTAGATATTGTTGCATAATTTTCTTTTGACCAAGTTTTATTATCCTTTGTCACTTGCGTTCCACGATTTTTATTCCAATGTAGAATACTATCGTCTATCGTTCGAGACCAACCAGAGTTTTTAAATGCCGCTTCTTCTTCCTGTCCCGTTTTCAAATCCATTTTTACAATCCCTACAATATCAAAGCCACCATGCTCAGAATATTTTTTCGGATAAAATAAAGTTTGGTCTTTTATATAAACATAATTTGTATCATCTTTTAACGTGTCTAGCTTTTTGCTAGATATATCATACTTCATTAAAGAAGATAATCCTGCATTCTTATCTTTATCCGTATGAATAAAATATAAAGATTTATCTTTTATATTTATGTAAGAAGCATTTACACCTTTTACTACAGGCTCTGCTGTTTGAAATTGATCTTTCGTACGATAAATGCCTCCTGTATTTTTATCACCATTCACCGCATAGTAAATCCAGCCGTTACTTTCTGCCATTTTCCCTTCATTAGAACTGTTTCCAACCGTATTCCCATTCTTCTCATTTTCTTTCATCTGTTTTTCAACTACTGGATCAATTTTTTCTTCCTTATTTTCTTGTTTTGCGTTTGGATTTATAGCCTTTGTTTCTGCTTCACACCCAAATGCTGCAAGTGAAAGTGCACCGACCATCATTGTAATAGCTATTTTTTTATATGCTTTCCCCATTTTTCCCCCTACTTCCTTCATCAAATTAAACACATCATAAATTATAGAAAATATTAGAAAAAATATCCATAATAAAAAGGATAAGAGTAACTCTCCTATCCTTTTAAGTAAAATTGAATCGTATTTTCATATATCGTTTTCGTAACCCTATCAACAGATATGTTTTTTATAACACTAATTTCCTTTAATACCTCTCGAATCATCCTCGGATGCGTCATAACATCCTCTTGAAATTCCCACGGTCCATCTGTTTCTACCATCATATATTCAAGTGGATAATACGAAACAATTTTTCTAATCTTCTCCTTATGTAAAACATCTGGTGTGATAGAAATATAATAACCGTTCCTCATCATCCGTTTCATTGTTGTTTCACTTCCCTTAAACCAATGAAAGTGTGCACGCGAAACTTTATGTTCCTCTAGTAAATCACATACGATATCAGCATCTTCATAAACAGCGTGCAAAACAATCGGCAAATCGTACTTCCTCGCTAACTCTATAAACCTTTTCAATACCGCTATATATGGCTCTAGAGTAATATCTTTCTCTTCTTGCCTTAAATAATATGGTAATCCCACTTCACCAATCGCAACTATGTCCTCTACATGATCTTCAATTAATTTATACATTTGCTCACAGTCTTCTTTATGAATCGGTTGCTCCGGATGAAAACCTATTGCTGGATGCACAAAAGGATATCGCTTTGCTAAAGATAAAGTTTCTTTACATGATTGATAATTCATAGATACCGCAATAAGCCCCTTTATCTCTTTACTATTTTCCACATCTTTAAGTAATCTACTTTTTTCTTCATCCTTATATTGATCAACATGTATATGACTATCAATCCATTTCATTTTTATTCCCCCATAAAAAAAACAAGAAAGGATCTCCCTTCTTGTTTTGTCATCTATATTATTTAACAATTAAGTTTGTTATGATATCAAATAATCCAATACATACTACGGCAACAGTAAAGTAGCTACAGAAATCTTTAATTGGAAACTTCACTACTTCTTCTTTACGCATCCCAGTTTTCTCCCTTCTTACTATATCCCTAATTATTTTTATCTATTTGTATCTATTATGCAAAAAATATGACAAATTTACTATCGAATTAACTTACGTAAACCTTACAATGTTGTAAGGTTTATAAAAAGAGCCCCATCTACATACAGATGAGGGCTATTAAAAAGTAGTTGGTTTTTCATTCTTCATTAACATTACAAACAGAAAGTAATACAGTGCGACTTTCTAATTACACTATATGAAATTCACTATCTTTTAACTATCGAATTACATTACAGAAGACTTACATGTTTGTAAGCTATGTGTAATGTAATTCGATAGTTTCCCTTGCCTACATCTCGTACAATGAAGTTAGAAAGTAAGCCAAATAAGAAGAACACTCACATAACCAAATTACATTGCTAGTAGCTACTCTTCTTATACCTTTCACTCATGCTACTACAATGTACCCCCTTCCCCTTTATATAATAAATAAAGCCTTAGTCCATATGGATTAAGGCTTTTTTACGCATATCAATATACCCCTACCTTGTATTTTTGTTTTCGACAAAAAATAGGCAGGGGTATATTTCGCTATCTCATCGCTAAAAGTTTACTCTTCGCATTAATAGGAATATTTACAGCTTCAATTTCTTCAATTGACTCACCGTAGCGTCCTTTTGCGTACACCTTTAATGCTTCATCTCTCTTTAACATATGCTTAACAGTCTTCTTTATTTTTTGTTCTCTTCCACGTTCGTCAAATGCAATAAATTCATATTCATACCACTCATCACCAACATGCTGACCAATTGTATTCACAACCGTATAGTATTCTTTCGTCTTATAAAGCGGATTATATTTATCGATAACTGGTCCAAGTTTCGTAGGCAGTAACATTACTACTATCACTAGCATCGCTATTATAGTAGTGATCATTTTTTTCTTCATACTAAACATTCCTCCTCTGCAGGATATATATACATCCATTTTAAAAAGAAGGAATAAAATCTACTATTGAATCTCATTACATTACACTTACATTTTTGTAAGAATAAAAAAAAGGTGAACGAATTTACTCGTTCACCTTTTAGCTCGCTTTAAAACCACCACCAAGCACATCACGTACATCGTGAATAACAACGAAAGCATCTTCATCTACTCGGCTAATAACTTGCTTTAACTTAACAAGCTCTTGTTTATTAATAACAACATATAAAACTTCTTTATTTTTACCAGTATATCCGCCGCGTCCTTCTAATACAGTGACACCGCGTGTCATGTTTTTCGTAATAGCCTCACGTATTAAGTCTGGTTGATTTGAAATGATTGTGACAGCCGTTTTTGTATCCATTCCTTCTACAATGAAATCAATCACTTTGGCTCCGATGAATACTGCAACAAGTGTGTACATCGCTTTTTCTTGTCCTATTATAAATACAGAACCACCAATTACAACGATATCAATAATAAGTACACCTTTACCAACGCTCCACCCTAAATATTGATTTGCTAACCGTGCTAAAATTGCCGATCCTCCTGATGTACCTCCAGCTTTGAACATACAGCCTAATCCGATACCTACAAACAAACCAGCAAATAAAGCTGCTAATAGCGTATCACTATTTACATGATACTCAATATGTTCTGTAACATATAAAAACAAGGATGTTTCTACAATCCCTAAAATTGTATAAACCATCGTTTTTTTATCAAAAAACTTATAACCAATAGCTAGTAAAATTGCATTTATAGCAAAGTTCACAATCCCTGGTGACCAATCAAATAAGTAGTACGTAACAACCGTTAAACCAATAATTCCACCTTCCGATAAACGGTTTGGAATTGCAAAGTAATTAATACCAATTGCGAATAATAATGAACCAATTGTAATTAGTGTTATTTCCTTTATACGTTGATTAACCATAGTTCATACCCTCCCCCCATTTGACATTGTATCACTATCTCCTAGAGGTTTAGAAGTGGTTTTTATTCCGCATTTTACCTCTTAAAAATCGAGATATTATGTTTAAACAAAGGGGTGGTTAATTATTCATATTCATTCTCACTGTACGGACAAATCGCTCCACATTCCCTTTCTGAATATGCTTAGCTCTAACCGTTTCATGATTACAAGTAAACTCAAAGTACGGATGAAAATCTATGCTATCTATATGCAAATATGAGTACTCTTTAAATGTTGAAGGATAGTACGGAAATTTCCCGTAAAACAGGAGACGTCTAGTAGTGGCAACAAAAATTCCATGTTGATAACATAACATAAAATTATCCTTCTCAAAGACCCCTACTACAAAGGCTAAAATCTTTTCGTCATCCTCTATATACTTTTTCATACTTAAAAAAAGTTCATTCATGCATATCCCTCCAAATATTATTCTTGAAAAGAATCCATGGATTGTTACAAACCGGTTTAACTTCTTTATAAAGTATGAAACGCGTTTCCTGTCAAAGATATTTCAAAAAAATAATCCGTTATGTGATGTACACATAACGGATTAAAATTAAACTGTAGAGCGTTCCACAAGTTCGTATGGAATTTCCAACTTTTCTTGTTTAGAACTTTCATCACTTATTTGCCTATAAAACATTTCAAAGGCCCTTTTACCTATCTCCTTTAAATTTTGATCAATGGTTGTAAGTTGCAACACTTGCGAAATAGGTTGATTATCAAAGCCAATAATCGCTAAATCCTCAGGAACTTGAATACCTAATTTTTCAGCTTCTGTCATAACTCCAATCGCAACTTCATCTCCTGCTACTATTAATGCTTCGGGAAGATCCTGCATCCCCTTTAATTTATGAGCCACTTTCACACCATCTTCTAATGTAAAACATTCTGTGAAAATCCACTCTTCATTCACTTCTTCATCTATAGATTGCAATCGTTGTTTATAAACATCAAAACGCTTTTGACTACTCGGTCCTAATTTCCTTCCCGTACAATAACCAATTTTTTTATAACCTTTCCCAATTAAATAATCCATTCCTAATTGAAAAGCTGCCGAATGGTTCGTATATACACTTGAGATATTTGAAATATCATTATCTTCACAAGCAACAATCGTCCCATAGGAAGCATACGGCTCTATCGTTTCCCATTCATTCGCACGAGAACAAATAATCAGACCATCCAATTGTTTTGTTTTTAACATATGTAAACTTTTCATTTCTTCTTTTTCATTATAATTCGTTTGGCAAAGTAGCACTCTGTAATTATGAGCTAACGCCACCTCCATCATCCCGCCCACCATCGCATCAAAACATGGATGATTAATATACGGTAAAATCACACCAACGATATTCGTTTTCCCTTTTGATAAATGAACAGCATTTGCGTTTTGTGAGTAATTCAACTTCTCAACTATCTCTATAACCGCTTTCCTTTTCTCTTCACTTACGTACGGATGATCATTCAATACTCTCGAAACAGTCGTAACTGAAACTCCCGCCATCTTTGCGATATCTTTAATATTAGCCATACACTCACCTCTACTTTTAACTTAATGAATCCCATCAACATATGTCAAATCTTCTTATCATTACAACTTCATTCGTTTTTCTTACAAAAGTGTAATTTTCCTGTAAGCTAATTCGATAGTGACTCTCCGCAATATTTCATACAATTAAGTCAGAAACAGGGCAACAATTACTCGAAAAGGAGCGGATTCATATGATGAACACAATGAAAATAAACAATTTCTTCAATACAATGGGCATGGTATTTTCCGCTCTTATCGATGCAAAAGCTGTTGCTTCTACATTAAACAAGTAAGGAGAATGCATGATGAATAACATCACTTTTAACAAATTAGATTTTGTAGGATTAGCTAGTGGCTCGATTCTTCTTACTGCTTTTATTTATGCCGCTACGCTTGTATAAATTTTGTGTCCCCTTTCCCCTTTATTATAAATAGTAATAGAAAAGACGACCGTCTATGCCCGGTCGTCTTTTCTTACTTTTGATGTGATTGCAAAGTTTCCTTTAGCTCCTCAAACTTCTCATTTAATTGATCTGTCATCATTTTCATAGCTGTTTTTCGATCTATTTGTTCTCCGGCATCAATTTGAATTGGATCACCAAAAACTAATTGCGCTTTTTTCCCTTTTATCAATTCTTTTACACTTGATGGACCAATATAAGCTGCCGGTACTAACGGAACGTTAGAACGCAGCGCAATCGTAACAGCTCCAGCTTTTAATGAAACGTCTTCTGTTGATCTCGTCCCACTCGGAAAAATCCCTACTACTTTTCCTTCTTTTAATAGGCGTGATGGAATTTTAAGTGTACTCGGTCCTGGATTCGCACGATCTACAGGGAATGCATTCACATTTTTAAAGAACCAATTTTTGAACTTCCCTTCAAATAACTCTTTTTTTGCCATGTAATGAATTTGGGTCGGGTACATCCCTGTAGCTAACATTAATACATCCATAAAACTTGTATGTGTACATGCAACAACATATGGGCCACCTTCTGGTAACTTTTCTCTTCCTTGCACTTCTACTTTCCCAGCTGTTTTAAATATATATTTCAACAAAAATGTAATTGGTTTATACATTTGTTTCGTTCCTTTCTGAATATCCGAATTATAATCATTCTCTTACAACGATTATAACACTAAGTTTTAGGAGTTGGTAATAATTTTAAGTATTAATTGTTACATTTCAATTCTTACAAAAGTGTAATTTTCTTGTAAGCTAATTCGATAGTTACTTCCCAAAATATTTCATACAATTAAGTCAGAAAGAAACAACAACTATTCGAAAAGGAGCGGATCAATATGATGAACACGATGAAAACGAATAATTTTTTAAATACAATGGGCATGGTATTTTCCGCTCTAATCGATGCAAAATCTGTTGCTTCTACATTAAACAAGTAAGGAGAATGTATCATGAATAACATCACTTTTAACAAATTAGATTTTTTAGGATTAGCTAGCGGCTCTCTTCTTCTTACTGCTTTTATTTACGCTGCTACGCTTGTATAACTTTGTGTCCCCTTTCCCCTTTATATAGAAAAAGACGACCGTCTATGCCCGGTCGTCTTTTTACATTTTTCTTTCTTTCAATTCTTTTAAAAGCTGTATCATCTCAGCTTGTTGTTTTATCTTTTTACGACCATTTCGGTTAATTGCTGCAAGCTCGCAGGCAACTCCGACGGCGAAGAAAAACAATAAACTTTCTAACATGTGAAATCCTCCAATTGCCTATTAAACAGCTTGGCGTAATTGCTCTTCTTGTAAAATCTTCTTATTTATATTTTCTTCTTTTCTCTGACAAACGTTATTGCGAATAAGTGCCGCAATAACAAGTAAAGTTCCTACAATATCAAACATCGTTATTTGATATCCTTGCATCATCATAATCATTAAAGTCGTAATCGGTACAAAGTTAATAAATAAAATCCCATTAATAGATGATAAAATTTTCACACCATAGTTCCAAGCGAGTAACGCTACGATACCTGGTAATGTCATCATAAACAATAAATCATATTTCACAATAGAAATCGTTCCCACACTCGGAACCGATACGTATCCAAGCGATGTAATAATTACAGTTATAATCCCTGTGACAGTCGTACCGAATACACACGTCAACGTAGAATAACGTAATGTTGACCAATCGCTACACGTTTGACCACCCATCGTATAAATAACCCAACCTACAACACCAACAAATATAAAGGCCAGTGAAAACATGTTATCTTTCAATGTTAAAAAGAAACTCACATCACCTTTCGTAATAACGAATACAGCTCCTACAAAAGCGATAATCATGCTCGTTATCATATACTTTTTCGGTTTTACATGCTTATATCCCCATAGAATACAAATAGAAATCATCGGCATAAGTGCTTCCATAATAGAAGCTACCATCACGCCTGATTTCCCCATTAACATTTGACCTAAAAATATAAGTACATTATATACAGTAAACGCCATCGTTCCGAAAAAGACGAGTAACTTTCCTCTTCCCTCTAAACGAAATGCCTGTTTTCCTTCTTTCATTAACAACAATACAATAAGTACGATCGCCACCGCTCCATAGCGAATGAGCGAAAAATAAAATGGATCTATGTATTCTAGCGCATGATCAGCAACCGGAAACATTGCCCCCCATGACATACTTGCAATTAAACATGCTAAAGCCCCTATTATCATTTGACCTTTTCTCAACACAATTCCCCCGCTTCTTTCTATTTGCACAAAGAGAATTGTAAAAGAAAAAATATATCACGTAAAATGATTCAAAATGATGTTAACTATCACTTATAATGATAGTTAACATCAAGGAGGATCATACTATGGAATTAAGAGACTTACAAATCTTCCAAAGCGTTGCCGACCGCGGTAGTGTAACCGGTACAGCAAAGGAATTAAACTACGTACAATCAAATGTAACTGCACGTATTAAACAACTGGAAAACGAGCTGAAAACACCGCTCTTTTATCGTCATAAAAGAGGCATGACTTTAACAGCTGAAGGAAGAAAAATGCTCGTTTATGTTAATAAAATTTTGCAAGATGTTGATGAGCTAAAACAAGTATTTTTAGATAGTGAAACACCCTCTGGCATATTAAAAATCGGTACTGTCGAAACAGTAAGTACATTACCTACCATTTTATCTTCTTACTATAAAAGCTATCCGAACGTCGATTTATCATTACAAGCGGGTCTAACAGAAGAATTAATTAGACAAGTACTTGATCATCAATTAGATGGTGCCTTTATATCAGGTCCTATTAAACATCCACTAATCGAACAATACGATGTTAGTACAGAAAAATTAATGCTTATAACACAGAATAAAGCTTTTCATATAGAAGAATTTACAACAACACCCCTACTCGTTTTTAACCAAGGATGTGGATACCGTTCCAAACTAGAACGATGGCTGAAAGACGAAGGTTTGCTACCAAAAAGAATTATGGAATTTAATATATTAGAGACAATATTAAACAGTGTTGCACTCGGCCTTGGGATTACACTCGTACCCCAGTCTGCTGTCCATCATCTTTCTAAAGCAGGTAAAGTGCATTGTCATGCAATCCCTGAAAAATATGGTAGTATTTCAACGGTTTTCATACGTCGTAAAGATAGCTATATGACGAATTCAATGCGCAGCTTTTTAAAAACAATTGAAGAGCATCATCATATCAACATGCTTTAAAGGACATTCTTACGCGAATGTCTTTTTTTCTTACAAAAGTGTAAGCCTTCCGTAAGCTAATTCGATAGTTGTAACCGATCATATTTCCTATAATTAAGACATAAAGCAGGGCAACAACAATTCGAAAAGGAGCGGATACGCATGATGAACAAAATGAAATCAAACAAATTTTTAAATACAATGGGCATGGTGCTATCCGCACTTGTCGATGCAAAAGCTATTGCAACTACATTAAACAAATAAGGAGAGATTATAATGAACAACATTACTTTCAACAAATCAGACTTTTTAGGACTTGCAAGTGGAGCGACTCTTCTTACAGCTTTCATTTACACACTTGCTCAAGGTCTTGTTTAACACTTTGTTTCCCCAAACCCCTTTATATATAGAAAAAGCTGCTCGTCTTATAGACAAGCAGCTTTTTAGTTTATCCCGCTTTAATGGGCAGTAAGACCCCCACCTCAAAATTCAGCGAAAGCAAAGAAGTTTGGTGGGGGATCAACTGCCCATAAAAGTCCGATTGGTTCAACTAATAATCAGTGGGGGATGAAGAAAACCCCCACTGATTAAAGTTTCACTTTATTTCATATATAATTTGACCTGTTTTCGTCATATCGTATCCGCCAATTGCTTTTAATTCATTATGAAATTCTTCCGATTGTAGAATGTCTTTCACGACTTCAATCAGCTCTTCATTTTCTTTATTCTTCAAAATCACTAAATCATACTGTTCTTTCATGATTGGAATAAAATCTACATTTACAATTTGCGAAAATTTTTCTGAACCTACTCCCACATCAGCTTTTCCATTCGCGACTTGCGTGGCAACACCAAGATGATTTGATTCTTCCCATTCATATCCACTAATACGTTCTTTATTTAACTTTTGAATTCGCAATTGTTCATCGACTAACACCCTAATGCCAGAACCTTTTTCTCGATTTACAAATCGTATAGACGATTGAGATAAATCAGCCCATGTTTTTATATTTTTTGGATTCCCCTTTTGCACATAAAACCCAACGTTCCTTGCTAATAAATTAATCATAATACATGGTTGTCCAACTAAAATACGTTTTACATACGGAACATTATATGTATCCGTTTCTCCATCAAACAAATGCAAGCTAACGATACTTCCTTCTCCTTGATACATCTTTACTAAACTCGTTAAACTACCTTGATATGCCCGTAATATATTTGAACTTGGCAGGCGATTTTCTATACGTTTTGCCAGCATATCTAATGTTAGTTCTTGCCCGCTAATAATACATGTACCCAAGCCTCTACTATCTTCGCTCTTTACAGGAGTACCTTGTATTTTCCCCGTTTTCATTTGCTTAATATATTGTTCTAAATCTTCTGCATCAATGCGCATCTGTCTACCAACTCTATAAGAAGGAAGTTCTCCTTTTTTAATTAAGTCGTATACAGTTAATTTCGATACTTTTAATCGCTTTGCTACTTCTTCCGTTGTGTAGGAATGATGATCCATAGACGATTCCTCACTTTCTTTCTTCATTGTAACAAAGAAAAGAATATTTCTCCTATATTTTAAAAACAACTACATCGTTCAAATTATATTCAATTATAACTAGTTATATTTAGTTATATTTAGTTATAATTGAATATGTCAAAACGAAAGGGGATTTTTTTATGAATAAGTTTACATTACGATCCATCGGGGCACTTATACTTTCTTTTCTTCTTATATTTAGTGTTGCATGTACAAGCGGAGAGAAGAAAGAGAAATCAACTGCCAAAGAAGGAAAAACAGTCGAACTTACTATATCAGCAGCTGCAAGCTTACAAGATGCATTAAAAGAAATTGAAACAAAATATAAAGAAAAAGAACCTACTATTAAACTTTCTTTTAACTTCGGCGCTTCTGGTGCACTTCAACAACAAATTGAACAAGGTGCACCTGCTGATTTATTCTTCTCAGCAGCTGAAGATAAATTCCAAACTCTTGTTAAAAAAGGATTCATTAATGAAAAAGAAGGGAAAAATCTTCTTGGAAATGAGCTCGTTCTAGTCGTCCCAAAAGATAGTTCTCTTACAAAAATTCAAGATTTAAAAGATGAAAAAATTAAGAAAATCGCACTTGGTACACCTGAATCTGTACCTGCGGGAAAATACGCAAAGGCTTCTCTCACCCATGAAAATCTATGGAATGACATTCAAAGTAAAATCGTATTTACAAAAGATGTTCGCCAAGTGTTAACATATGTAGAAACAGGTAATGTCGATGCTGGTATTGTATATAAAACAGATGCTCTCATTTCAGACAAAGTAAAGATTGGTGAAACAGCAGCAGCGACTTCTCATGAACCAATCCACTATCCTTTAGGTATTATAAAGGAATCTAAGCATAAGAAAGAGGCGACTTCATTTTATGAGTATTTGCAGTCAAAAGATGCACAATCTATCTTTAAGAAATATGGATTTACAGTCCTATCATAATTGCCATGAGCTTTGATGTTATTTTGTCACCAATCTTTCTATCTTTACGAGTAGCTGCATGTGCCACCATTATCGTTACAATTTTAGGAACGATTATCGGACGAGCACTAGCACGCTCCTCATGGAGATATAAAGTAATATTAGAAACTATTTTCTTATTACCAATGGTACTTCCGCCAACTGTAATCGGCTTTTTTCTCATTATCATTTTTGGAAATAACAGTCCCATTGGAACGTGGATAGAATCAATATTTCAGCAGTCTATTATGTTCACATCTACTGCTGCTATCATTGCTTCTACAGTTGTTGCATTTCCGCTTATGTACCAATCAGCAAAAACAGGATTTTCTATCGCGAATGTACAAATTGAAGAAAGTGCTCGTGACCTTGGTGCAAGTGAATATCAAGTTTTTCTACACGTCACACTTCCGCTTGCATTTCCTGCCTTACTAAGCGGAATGATTTTGAGCTTTGTTCGTGCGTTCGGTGAGTTTGGTGCTACACTCATGTTTGCTGGGAACATTCCTGGTAAAACACAGACGATCCCAACTGCAATTTACATGGCAATTGATGCAAGTAATATGCAGCTCGCCTGGACACTAGTAGTTATCACTATTAGTATGTCCCTCCTATTTTTGCTATGTATTCAGCTTATTAATAAAAGAATCACTAACTCTTAAAGCAGCTTTTTTTGAAGCTGCTTTTTTTATTTCTTAGGAAATAAAATATACCATCGGGAAATAACTGAATTTTACCTTTTATTTAAATATACATTTTATTTGAATTCACTTTCTAAAATAGGCAATTTCCTGTTATTATATGGAGGTGTTTCAAAAAATGAAGAAATGAAAACGCATTTATATCGTAAGTTCTTCATCCTGTTTTAGCGATCGGTAATCTTCTACTCTATTAGTGGGGCATTACCGATCGTTAGAACGATATGTAATTATATTGGTATAGAAAACCGAAGGGAGTCTTGTAATGGACATTTTATTAGCGCTTCTTCCTGCAATTGCATGGGGAAACATCTTATTAGTAAGCGTAAAAATGGGCGGTGGTGCATATAGCCAAACGGTAGGTATGACAATCGGTGCTCTATTCTTCGCAACAATTATGTATGTATTTACTCAACCGGCTTTAACAATGACAATCTTGATTGTTGGTTTTATTTCAGGTTTATTCTGGGCTTTAGGACAAGTAAACCAATTAAAAACAGTTGAAAAGTTAGGTGTTTCTACTACTGTAACGATTTCTACTGGTATGCAACTTGTTGCAACTTCTATCTTTGGGGTTATCGCTTTCCGTGAGTGGACTACTACTACTACAATCATTATGGGAACGATTGCAATCCTATTAATCGTAGTTGGTGTTGTATTCACATCACTAGATGACAAAGAAAATGCTCAGCCACCAGGACAATTGAAAAAAGGACTTCTTACTTTAATTGTTTCTACTTTCGGCTACCTTGTATATGTAATTATCATTCGTTGGTATAATATCGATGGTTGGTCTGCTATTTTACCACAAGCAGTTGGTATGTTTGTTGGTGCGGTTGTACTGACATCTAAACATAAGCCATTTAACAAATATGCAATCCGTAATGCTTTATCTGGTTTACTATGGGGAACAGGAAACTTATTCTTACTTCTTTCATTACCACGTGTTGGAGTGGCAACAAGCTTCCCATTATCTCAAACTGGAATCGTTATCTCAACATTCGGTGCGATTGTCTTCTTAGGTGAAAAGAAAACAAAACGTCAATTGATCTTTATTGCACTAGGTAGTGTTTTAATTATCGGCGGCGCTGTATTACTTGGTATGACAAAAGCATAAACTTATAGTCTATTAATCCCTGAAGCAATTATGCTTCAGGGATTTTTTATTACAACTATTTTTTAAATATAATAATATTTATAACCTTATTTGCATTAACCCTCCTCCCTCCATTTTCATCCTTTTCACGATAAGTCTTTTCTTTTTACAAAATTCTCTTAAAAATGGTATCGTTTTTTATAACATATCTCCACTAGAAAGGAATAAAGGATATGCTAACTAAACATCGAATTTTATTTATTGGTGCTGGTCGTATGGCAGAAGCTATATTTTCCGGATTACTTAAAACAAGCAAAGAATACATCGAAGAAATTATCGTTTCTAACCGTAGCAACGTAGAAAAGCTAGAACAATTACAAGGGTGCTATAATGTGTCTATTACAACAGATTGGAAGCAGCATGTTACATCTGTTAATACGATTGTTTTAGCAATGCCGCCTTCTGCACATGAAGAATTATTAGCAGAGTTATCTCCGTTACTATCAAATCAACTTGTCGTAACGGTAGCTGCTGGCATTGGCCCATCTTATTTAGAAGCTAGACTACCTAAGGACACGCCTGTTGCTTGGATTATGCCAAATACAGCTGCTGAAATTGGGAAGTCAATCTCCTTATATACAATGGGACAATCAGTAACCGAGATGCATCAAGAAACCCTGCAACTGCTTTTAAGAGGCATTGGTACTTCGCAACTTTGCACTGAAGAGGAAGTTCATCAGCTTACTGCAGTTACTGGAAGTGCACCAGCTTTCCTTTATTACTTTGCTGAAAGCTTGATTGAAGCAACAAAAAGTTATGGAGTCGATGAAGCAACCGCAAAACACCTTGTCATTCAAATGATTTCTGGCTCTGCTTCTATGCTTGAACAAACGCAAAATCCGGCTAACCTCCGCGAACAAGTAACAACGCCAGGTGGTTCCACAGCTGAAGGTCTCAAAACTTTATATGAGTATAATTTTTCAGAGGCAATTCAAAAAGCAGTAGAAGCAACAAACAAAAAAGCTAGGGGGAAATAATATGAGTTTAACAAGTTTAAAAGACTATACAACATTACATAACGGTGTAAAAATGCCTTGGTTCGGTTTAGGTGTTTTTAAAGTAGAAGATGGTTCAGAAGTAATTGATTCTGTAAAAGCAGCAATTAAAAATGGCTACCGCAGCATCGACACTGCAGCAATCTATCAAAATGAAGAAGGCGTTGGACAAGCGATTCGTGAATCAGGTGTTTCACGTGAAGAATTATTTATTACATCAAAAGTATGGAATAGCGATCAAGGATATGAAACAACACTCCAAGCATTTGAAACTACATTAGAAAAATTAGGTCTAGAATATTTAGATTTATATTTAGTACATTGGCCTGTAAAAGGGAAATATACTGAATCATGGAAAGCATTAGAAAAGCTTTATAAAGATGGCCGTGTTCGCGCTATCGGTGTGAGTAATTTCCACATTCACCACTTACAAGACGTATTTGAAATTGCTGAAATTAAGCCAATGGTCAACCAAGTGGAATACCACCCACGTTTAGCACAAGAAGAATTACATGCTTTCTGTAAAGAACATAACATTCAGCTTGAAGCTTGGTCGCCATTAATGCAAGGACAGCTACTGGATAACCCAACATTACAAGACATTGCTACAAAATATAATAAATCAACTGCACAAATTATTTTACGCTGGGATCTACAAAACGAAGTTGTAACAATCCCTAAATCTATTAAAGAACATCGCATTATTGAAAATGCAAATATATTCGATTTTGAATTAAGTGCTGATGACATGAAAGCAATTCAAGCTCTAAATGAAGATCGTCGCGTTGGTCCAGATCCAGATAACTTTAACTTCTAGTAGAAAAACCACTGCCATATGCAGTGGTTTTTACGTTAAAGAAAACTGAAAATTTAAACTATATTCCATCCGGTTGACACTTCATTATCCAAGGTGTAAGATTTTGAATTATCAAAGAAGAACAAAAATTAATAAAATTTATTCGTTTACTCATTGTATCAAGAGAGGTGGAGGGACTGGCCCTTTGAAACCTCGGCAGCAGGTTCATTTTGAATACTGTGCCACTTCCTGCAAGCTTTGTGCTTGAAAGATAGAATGAGGGACTTCGTTTATATACGGGTGCATAACTTGTACGTAAAAATCCCTCTTTCTCAATACGAAAAGAGGGATTTTTTATTTTTCATTTCCCTCATCATCATCCAAACTTAATTATTTAGGAGGAAAATCAAATGAAAAAGAAGTTTGTACCCGGTATCGCATCAGTTGTAGGAGTAAGTATTTTATTAACTGGTTGCGGTAGTTATAAAAACGAAGCAAGCGGAGCAAATGCAAAAGGCGAGGCACCTAGTAAACAGGTTTTAAACTTATCTTCACCTACTGAAATACGAACAATGGATACAGCTCGTGCTACAGATACTGATTCTGGTCAAGTGATGAGAAACGTATTTGAAGGCTTGTATAATCTTGGTGAAGGTAACAAACCTGTCCCTGGTGTTGCAAAATCTCATGAAGTAAGTGGCGATAAAACGAAATACACATTCCATTTACGAGATTCAAAATGGTCAAACGGTACGCCTGTTACCGCGAAAGATTTCGTCTTCGCTTGGCAAAGAGCTGTCGATCCAGCAACAGCCTCTGAATATGCATTTTTATTCTTTGATATTAAAAACGCAACAAAAATTAACAACAAAGAACTTCCAGCCGACCAACTTGGTGTAAAAGCAATTGATGACCATACGTTTGAGGTAGAATTAGAGCGTCCTGTTCCGTATTTTATTAGCTTAACAGCGTTCCCAACATTTCTACCAATTAACGAGGAATTCTTTAAAGCACAAGGTGATAAGTACGCTTTAGAAGATAATGCAATCTTGTACAATGGAGCTTTTACACTAAGCGATTGGAAGCATGAACAAAGCTTTAAATTCAAGAAAAACCCTAGCTATTGGGATAAAGATACTGTCAAACTAGAAGAAATCAATTTTAACGTCGTAAAAGAAAAATCTACAGAAGTAAATTTATTCGAATCTAAACAATTAGACCGTATAAAACTAACATCTGACTTCGTTGATAAATATAAAAAAGATGCCAACTTTAAAGAACGCCCGAACGTAGGGGTCCAGTTTTTACGTATGAATCAACAAAACAAAGTACTTCAAAATGTTTCTGCACGCCAAGCAATCGATCAAACAATTGATCGAAAATCCTTTGTAAATACGTTATTAAATGATGGCTCTACACCAACCTTTAGTCTCGTGCCGAAAAACTTTACAAAGGGGCCTGACGGAACAGACTTCCGTACTGCAAACGGGGATTTAACAAAAATCAATACAAAATCTGCACAAGAATTGTGGAAGAAGGCAAAACAAGAGCTTGGTTCTGAAAAGATCACATTAGAATTATTAACAAGTGATGGTGACCTTGAGAAGAAAACTGGCGAGTTCTTAAAAGGGCAACTAGAAAAGAATTTAGACGGATTAACAGTAAATGTAAAACCACAACCGCGTAAACAACAAGTTTCACTTTTATTAAAAGGTGACTACGAAATCGGAATTGACGGCTGGAGCCCTGATTTTGCGGATCCAATTACATTCCTTGAACTATTTACAACGAATAACCCTTACAACTTAGATCATTACTCTAATAAGGAGTTCGATGAAACAATAGCAAAAGTGAAAACAACTTTAGCTGGTGATGAAAAAGCTCGCTGGGAAGCATTACTGGCATCCGAGAAAATATTATTTAAAGACTCTGTTATCGCTCCTCTTTACCAAAAAGGTGAATCTTATTTAGAACGTTCTTATGTGAAAGGAATTGTGCAAGTAGACTTTGCAGGTCAATTAAACTTCAAATGGGCACAAATTGAAAAATAAAAGGCAACCTGAATTGAAGTTTTTCTACCCATACCAATTGTTTTATTGGAAAAATGTATCAAAAGCGGATTTCTCATTAGGAGAAAATCCGCTTTTTCAATATATTATTTTTAAAAAATAATACTCCATTTTTTATTATTGACATATAGTTCTTTCCAGTGTTAATATTCTAAATAATCAAAGAAACTAAATATTTAACCATCAAAATATAATGTCTTCTACGTTGAAACATATAACGATAGATTATAGTTCAACATGTATATACATATAGAACACCTGATGACCTACATGCACATTTTTATAATAGGTTTTCTCTTCTTCTATAGTTACACTTCAAGACATGGACATTATGACGTTACAAACAACACATTTAGGGAGGAACGAACAATGAAGAAAAAAGTTGTACCTGTTGTTGCATCTGTTTTAGGGGCAAGTCTATTACTAACTGCTTGCGGGGGAAATAAAGATAATGCAAGCGGAGCGAAAGCAAATGATAAAGCACCTGATAAACAGGCCATTAACTTATCATTCGCTTCAGAAATTCCAACAATGGATGTTGCAAAAGCAACGGATGGTGAATCCATGAACGTAATGCGAAATGTTTTTGAAGGTTTATATGCAATGGGAGAAGATAATAAACCGATTCCGGGTGTTGCTGAGTCGGTTGACGTTAGTCCCGATAAAACAAAATATACATTCCACCTGCGTGATTCAAAATGGTCAAACGGTACTCCTGTTACAGCAAAAGATTTCGTCTTCGCTTGGCAACGTGCCGTAAATCCTGATACCGCAGCTGAATATGCATTCTTATTCTTCGATATAAAGAATGCGAAACAAATAAACCAAAAACAATTACCGGTTGATCAATTAGGTATTAAAGCTCTTGATGACAAAACTTTAGAAGTACAACTAGATCGTCCTGTTCCCTACTTCTTAAACTTAACGACATTCTCAACATTCTTACCAATTAATGAAGAGTACTTAAAATCTCAAGGTGATAAATACGGTTTAGAAACAAATCATTTAATTTACAACGGTGCTTTCACATTAGATAACTGGAAACATGAACAAAGCTTCCAATTGAAAAAGAATCCTAACTATTGGGATGCTAAAACGGTAAAATTAGAAGAAATCAACTTCAATGTCGTTAAGGATAAATCTACAGAAGTTAACTTATATGATTCAGGACAAATTGATCGTGTTGCTTTGAATGCGGAGTTTGTTGATAAATATAAGAGCGATCCAAACTTCAAAGAACGAGCTGAAGTTGGCATTCAATTTTTACGACTCAATCAAAAAAATGAAACATTAAAAAATCAACATGCACGCCTTGCTATTAACGGCGCAATGAATAAAAAGGCATACGTAGAAACAATTTTAAATAACGGCGCTGTTCCAGCTGAAGGAATGGTTCCTGCGAAATTCGCAAAGAGTCCAGAAGGCAATGACTTCCGTAAAGAAAATGGAAATCTAGTCAAAGATGATGTGAAAACAGCGAAAGAAAACTGGAAAAAAGCGAAGCAAGAACTTGGTACTGACAAAGTAACAATCGAACTATTAACTAGTGATAATGCTTTAGCTAAAAAGACTGGTGAATATTTAAAAGGTGAACTAGAAAAGAACTTAGATGGCTTAACAGTGAATTTAAAACCACAACCACGTAAACAACAGTTAAAACTACTATTAAGTGGTGATTATGAAATCGGAATCGATGGCTGGGGCCCTGACTTCGCTGATCCAATTACATTCTTAGATTTATTTACAACAGATAGTGCTTACAACTTCGATAAATACTCTAATAAAGAGTATGATGAGCTAATTCATAAAGTAAAAACAGATTTAGCCGGTGATGAAAAAGCACGCTGGGAAGCAATGAAGCAAGCTGAAAAAATCCTATTACAAGACGGTGCTGTCGCTCCTTTATACCAACAAGGTCGTTCTTACTTACAACGCGGATTTATTAAAGGACTTGTAACAACTGACTTCGGCGGTGAGTTTAACTACAAGTGGACAGAAGTTGCAAAATAATAAAGTAAAAAAGGTATCCCAAGAAGGATACCTTTTTATTTTATGCTTCTTTAACTACAGAGCTTCTTCTTCCCTTTACCATTCCTTTTATCGCTAAAGTCATCACTGCTACTGATTGTGTAACCAATACAATAACTAATAATGAAATAATATTTCTCTCTAAACTAACTCCTCCGAATATTATTGTATAATAGCCATTTGCTGCATATGTTGCGGGAAATAATTCGCCGATTGTTTGATATGTTTTAGAAAGCATCTCATGTGGTACGATTACACCCGAACTTACAAGTTGTAACGATAGTGAAATTATATTAAAGATCATACCTGCATTTCCGAAAACAGTTATGAACATTTGTGTTAATGAAAGAAAAGCGAAGAAGACTATTGTCAATAATCCTCTTCCCCTTCTTTTTGCATTGAACTAAAACTCATCATAAATATAAATAAAAACATCAAATATATTTTCCACGTCAAAGAAGGTATATGCCCTGACCAAAGATAGCTAATCAAATAGTTAATCCCCATAATACAAGAAGATACTACTAAACTAATGCTTATTAGTTTTACATATTTGAACATACCTTTTCTCCTTACTTTTCTATCTCTTCAAATTGCAGATTTACCGGCTCTTCTAGGAGTGTTTCATAAAAGTTTTCAGCCAAATCTGTTGAAGGAATTTTTCCATCCACTTCATCAAATCGAATACTATCTAGCCACACACAACCTTCTCCTGATAATAAAACACCAAATGCAATACCAAGTGCTTCTTCTTTTATATCTAATACAACCGAGTACGATTGCCAGTTATTCGTATTTTTAATTGGACGATTTTGCATGTTATCCATAGCGAGCGGTTCTGTATCTTTTCCGTCTACTCGCATCCACAATCCTGCCCAATCTCTTACGTTTTCACTCTTAACAAATGCTGTAAAACGTAATCTCTTTCCTACATATTTATCCGCTCGGAACATTTGCATTAATGTTGAAAATCCTCCGTGCGTAACATTCTCTTTTGCTTTTATGTATGCAGATACTTTCCCTTGATGGACA
Source organism: Bacillus sp. 5w2 (assembly GCF_054353775.1). Lineage (NCBI taxonomy): Bacteria > Bacillati > Bacillota > Bacilli > Caryophanales > Bacillaceae > Bacillus > Bacillus sp. 5w2. The sequence continues at coordinate 63,558 of NZ_JBTIWT010000020.1, forward strand.
ACTTCATAATCTAAACCCATCTCATATTCAGCAGGATGACTTCCACTTAAGATCCATCCTTTCGGTATACCTTTTTGCATTGAAACACCCTCTCTTTCTATATAAAATGATTGGAAATACTTTCGATATTTCTTTGGTGGCAATTGGAACATTCTTTTAAAAGCTCTCGTAAATGCCTCTTGTGAGGAAAAACCGTATTGCACTGCAATATCAATAACTGCTCTCTCAGTTGACACTAAAATCTGCGCAGCATGAGTTAACCTTCTCTTTCGAATATAATCCGTGACACTCATCCCAATATAACTTTGAAAAATACGATGAAAATGGTACATCGATACTGCAATGTGAGATGCCACTTTTTCTGTTGTAAGCTCCTCATGTAAATGCTCCTCTATATATTCAATTGCTTTTTTCATCATCTCTTTATATTCTTCATGCATTTTAGTACCCCCTCACAACTTCAATTTACCATATACATACAAATTATTTTTGATTTAAATTGCGGATTAGCCCTTGTAGCTACAGAATAATAATTTATTTTTAGCACATACATAATTACATGTTTTTGGGAAAAACTTGTATAGAACGAATTTACATAAGGAGGAATTTATAATGAGAATTTTACTATCAGTTTTATTAGCTCTTATGCTAGTACCTGCATTAACAGGATGTAAAGCTCCTGCAAAAGAAGACACAACTTCTAATAAAAAGACTACAGAAGAGGCGAAGAATGAAGCTCCTGCTGATTTAAAACTAAACTTCAATGAATTCGATTTAAAGGCAGACTACCAAGATACAAAGAAAGACTACGAAGCAGACTATAAAAACGTAGCAGCTGATAAAAAAATGGAAGCAAAAATTGAAGATCATAAAGCAGATGTAAAATTAACAGGAGACGAGGCTATCACAAAATTAAGCCCACTTCTAAAAGAATTAAAATTTGATAAAGATACTCCTGACCAAGAAGTAATCGATCAAATAGTGAACGTGTTCAAACTTGATAAAGACTACCAAAAATTCGATTTAGAAGTTGTCTTCTCTGATGGAACGAAAAAAGAATATAAAAGAGAAATAAAATAAAGAAGTAGGCGGTTGCCTACTTCTTTATTTTTGCATATCTTAAATCTGGCTTAGATCCAACATAATATTGCAGTCCAGATACTGATTCTTTTTGTAAATAGGAATCAGAAGGGAATATAACCGGAATTAATGGTGAATCTGTAAACATAATATCTTCTGCTTTATGCAGTAAGTCAAAGCGCTTATCTTCATCTTGTTCAACTTCTGCTTCTTTTACTAAAGCATCAAATTCTTTATTATGCCATTTTGCATAGTTATTCGGACCATCACCTGCATATAGATCTAGTTTAGTAATTGGATCTAATAGAGAGCCGCCCCATCCCATATAAGCTAATTGGAAATCACTTTGCTTATATGTGTCGATGTAACTCTTCCACTCTTTATTTTCTAATTTAATATCTACGCCTAGATTTTTCTTAAACATTTCTTGCATTGCTTCTGCTACTTTTTTATGTTGTGTATCTGTAGTGAATTTTAATGTTACTTCAGGTAATGTAGACCAGCCTTGTTCTTTCATACCTTCTTCTAGTAATTTTTTCGCTTCTGCTGGATCAAATTTAACGTAACCACCTTTTTCTTTACGGAAATCACGGCCACTTTGTGTTTTTGCTCCTTCTGGAACGAATGCATTTGCTTCTTGTGCATTGTTTTTATAGAGTTTTTCCACGATAAACTTGCGATCAACTGCTAATGAGAATGCTTTACGTACTTTCGCATTTGTGAATGGCTCTTTTTCTACGTTAAACGAATAAATATAAGATGAAAATCCTGCAACACGCTTATATTCTTTATTTCCTTTTTCTTTCTCAATCATCTCTTGTGGTAAACCACTTAGTAAATCTAATTCTTTTGATTTGTATAATTGGTACGCTGTTTTAGAGTCTGGAATAATACGAAACTCAATTTCTTTTAATGTTACCTTTTTATCATAGTATTCTTTATTTTTTTGTACTGTAATTGCTTGGTTATGCTTCCATTCTTTTAACGTGAATGGTCCGTTCGTAATTAACTCTTTTGGATCTGTTTTTAATTTATTATTATCATCAATTGATTTTTTAGATAATGGAATAAATAATGAACTTGCTAATTTTTGTTTAATAGAAGACACTGGGTGCTCTAGTGTTACCTTTAATGTTTGAGGATCAACAACTTGAATACCCACTTGGCCTTCTTCACCTTTTCCAGTATTATATGCCTCTGCACCTTTAATAAAATACATTTCTGTCGCATTCATAGAACCTGTTTTTGGATTTAATAATCGCTTCCATGCAAATTCAAAGTCATTTGCTGTAATAGCAGAACCATCTGACCATTTAATATCTTTCTTTAAATGAATTGTATATTCAGTTCCATCAGTATTTACTTCTTCTTTCTCTGCTAATTCATTTTGATATTTCCCATCACTATCTTGCGTATATAAACTTGAGAATAAATGTCCAATTACATAACCTGACGTGCTATCTGTTGCAATAGCGGAATCAAGTGTATATGGATCGCTACCAATATTCGTTACTAATCGATCTCCTCCTCCCTTACCAGCACTTGCCTTTTGCGTCTCTTTCTTACCGCAAGCGACAGAAGTAATTGCTAAAACGGTCATAATGACAAACAGTAAAAACTTCTTCATCTTACATTCCCCTTTACCCTGAAATTTTTGGTGTTGATGCTAATAATGTTTTTGTATAAGAATGTTGTGGATTACGGAATACTTCATCCGTATCTCCAAATTCAACAAGTTCTCCTTTATATAAGACAGCCACTTTTTCACATAAATAGTGAACCATCGGTAAATCATGCGCGATAAATAAATATGTATAGCCTTGTTCCTTTTGAATCTTTTGCAGCAAGTGCACAATTTGGATTTGAAGTGAAACATCTAATGCTGAAATTGGTTCATCCAGAATCAATACTTCTGGCTCACATAATAAAGCTCTTGCAATAGCAATACGTTGACGTTGCCCTCCGCTAAATTCATGCGGGTAACGATCAATATATCGTCTATCTAACCCAACACGCTCTAGCGCATCACCCGCGACTTTATCTTTCAATCCTTTATCGCCTAAACCAAATGAAATATAGCCTTCTGTTACGCTATCGCGTACTTTCCAGCGCGGATTTAATGCCGCTGTGGAATCTTGAAAAATGAACTGCACTTTCTGTAAGAAATCACGCTTATGAGCTGCCTTCAACTTGTGAACAACTTGACCGTTATAATCAATTTCACCAGACGTTGGTTTCTCGATCCCAGCTATAAGCTTACCGAGTGTTGTTTTTCCAGAACCGCTTTCTCCAATAATGCCAAGCGTTGTTCCTTTCGGGATAGAAAGAGATATATCTTTTAAAGCTGTGATTTCTTTGTTTTTACTTCCATACGTTTTCTTTACTTGCTTTACCGTAATTAAATCTGTCGTCATGAAGCATTCACCTTCTCTTTTGATTTCGCTTGGTTATGCTCTAGAACATGCTGCCAACAATGAGAACTATGCTCCTCAGAATATGTTGTTCTCTCTGGGAAGCGATGAATGCATTCTTTTATTGCTACTGGGCAACGATTAACAAAGGGACAACCAAAGCTATTTAATGTTTCAATGGAAGGTGTCGTTCCTTCTATTGCACGTAATACTTTTTCTGAATCATCCATATTCGGAATTGCTTGTAATAAGCTTTTCGTATATGGATGTTTAGGAGAACCTATTACTTCCTGTATCGTCCCTTTTTCAACAACACGTCCACCGTACATAACTACCACCCGGTCAGCTACTTCACGTACAAGCGCCAAGTCGTGTGTGATTAATAAAATGCTCGTATTTTGTTTTTCTTTCCGCTCTTTTAATAATCCCATAATTTGTTTTTGAATCGTTACATCTAACGCTGTTGTTGGCTCGTCTGCAATAACAAGCTTTGGATGACAAGCAAACGCAATTGCTAAACAAATACGTTGCCTCATACCGCCACTTAATTGATGTGGGTACTGTTCAAAACGTTTCTCTGCTTCATGTATTCCTAAATCATTTAATAGGTTAATTGCAATTTTTTTTGCCTCTTTTTTCGATTTCTTTTCGTGTTGCAAAATCACTTCTGTAATTTGCCTTCCCACCTTCATCGTCGGATTTAAAGATGAAAGCGGATCTTGAAAGATAAAGGAAATATCTTTCCCGCGAATTTGATTCCATTCTGATTCTTGTAAATTCGTTAATTCCTTTGATTGGAAAGATACATTTCCACCATCGATACGAATGGATTCTTGATTTAAGCCGATAATAGATTGCGCTGTAACGCTTTTTCCTGAACCACTCTCCCCTACCAATGCCACTATTTCACCTTTGTTAATAGAAAAGGAAACATGTTTCACAATCGCTTGCTTACTATTCTCTTTTTCAACGGCTAACGTTACGTTTTCTAAAGATAAGAGCTGTCCCATGTTTTTTCTCCTTTCGATTCCGTTTTACGATTTTCGGATCAATTGCATCTTGCAAACCATCACCAATAGCATTAAATGCGAACATGATGAGTGCAATCATGATTGCCGGGAAGAATAGCTGCCACCACTCTCCGCTTAGTAATGTCCCAAGTGCATCGTTCGTCATCGTTCCCCAGCTAGCCGCTGGTGATTGCACTCCGAGTCCGATAAAGCTTAAAAATGATTCTGAGAAAATAGCTGCCGGAATTGTAAATGATAAATTTACGATAATAATCCCTGTTAAGTTTGGAATTAAATGTCCATATATAATTTTCATATGAGACGTACCTAACCGCTCTGCTGCGATAACAAATTCTCTTTGTTTTAAAGACAGTACTTGCGCTCGAATAAGACGAGCCATTCCAATCCACCCTGTTAATGCAAGGGCAATAATAATAGTAAAAAGACCTGGTTTCATAACAATTAATAGCAAAATAACAATTAATAGATATGGGATACCATATAATACTTCAATCCCTCGTATAATCCACTCATCAATTAACGTTCCAAGACGATTACGCCCTCTTACATATCCGCTAAAACCTCCGATTAGTACACCAATCCCTATGTCTAGAGCTGCTGCTACCAATCCAACTGTTAGTGAGATTTTCCCACCAGCCCAAGTACGCGCCCATATGTCTCTTCCTAAATCATCGGTTCCAAACCAATGGTCCCTACTAGGAGGTAAATTAGTTGCTTCTTTCACTTGTTCACTCGCAGTAAATGATGTTAAACTTTCGCCAATTAGTGAGAAAATAATAATTAGTAATAACGTCACTGCCCCTAAAACCGCTATAGGGTTTGATATAAACTTGCGAAACACTTCCTTCTTTCGGCTAATCGTTTGCTGCTCTTTATTTATCGTTAATTCTTTTTTCTCTTCATTCGTTAATAACTGGTTATTGATTTTATAAGCTCCCATTTAAATGTCCCCCCTCCTTACGTAATAGAACGAATACGTGGATCAACAATACGATGAATAATATCTGTAATAAAAATACATGCAATTAATAGCGCACTATAGAAAATGGTTGTTCCCATAATGACCGGATAATCCCGGTTAAAAATACTATCTACAAAATATTTTCCAAGACCAGGAATGGAAAATATTTTTTCAATAACGAAAGTCCCTGTTAACAGTCCAGCCATTAATGGTCCAACAAATGTAAGTACTGGCACAATCGCATTTCGAAGAGCATGTCTTATAATAATTTTCTTAATTGGTATGCCTTTCGCTCTCGCTAGCTTAATATAATCACTCTGCAAAACTTCAATCATATTAGAGCGAACAAATCTTGTAATAACCGCGATTGGCCCTAATGCTAATGCGAAGGATGGCAATACTGTATGTTCGAATGTACCCCAAGAAGCAACAGGTAACAGTTCAAACTGTATAGCAAATACTTGTATAAATAGTGGTGCTAAAATAAAACTTGGAATAGAAATACCGAGAATTGCAAGTAAGCTCACACTATAATCAATTACTTTGCCGTGATGCAGGGCAGCAAATGTACCTGCTGCAATTCCGACTAACAATGAAATAATAAGTGCTTGTAAGCCGATAATTGCTGATGGACCAAATCCTGTCGTTATAATCTCTGATACACCTTGTCCCGTCGATTGAACGGATTCACCAAAGTCAAAATGAACTACACCATCTAAATAAGCGACATATTGATTCCATAACGGTTCATCGAGGTGATACTTCGCCCTCATATTTTGTATTACTTCCTCTGGGAAGATTTTCGCATCTGATGAAAATGGATCCCCAGGAATGATATGCATAATCAAAAATGTTACTGTCGTAATGACCCATAGTGTGAACACCATAACCGATAGTTTTTTAATAACATACACTTCAATAACCCCCTAAACAAATAAATTTACTTTGTTTTATTTACATATTTATTCCCATTACTTCTTTGCTTCTTAAAATACAAAAAGCCTTGATCTTAAAAAATAAGATCAAGGCTTAATAAACGAAGGCCCATCACTTATCTTTCAAGACTTGCTTGCTGGAATTAGCACGGTGTTCCTGTTACAGAACCCGCTGCTGAGGTGTCATAGGGCCAGTCCCTCTACCTCTCTGGATAAGTAAATTGCTATATTATTATTTGGTTCAAATTGTATATTTCGAATTATAATTCTGAAAAAATGAAAAGTCAATCAAATTGGATATATTTAGAAAAATCAGTTTTTAATTCTTTTATCGGAATTACCATTAACAATCGTTATACTTGTCATCCTTGGCTTCTACAAACTTTTTATAATCCATTCGATACTATTACCTGGCAAACCATTTCTATATTTCATGAAGAGCAGCAAGTATTGGTATCCAAGGATGAAGATGAAGACGGTAAGAAGAAAAAATAACCTTGCATGTGCAAGGTTATTTTTTCGTTTCTGCTTGAAAACGTTTATAGTATGTCGATGCTGTTGCAAAATTAATTTCTATATCACGAATCAATGATGAGTCTTCTTCTTTAGCTAGCTTCTGTAATTTTTTCATCGCTTGTTCCGATTCATTCAAGAAACCAGCGTATATCTCATGTTCTTGCTCTTTCGACTTTGGAACACGAATTTCTTTACGTATATTATCGATATCTTCTAACATGCTCGTTGTTACCTTTTGCACATCCTCTTTATATGTAGCATTCGTTATTTCCTTACCGCCCTTTTCTTTTGCTACTTCAAATAACTGCAGTGCTTTATTAATTTCTTTATTTATTTTTATATCGTATTTTTCATGTACTGCAAGGTATTCTTTTATCTCTTCTTTTTGTTCAGTAGATTGCTCTACCTTTTCTTTCGGTTCTTTCGTATCTTTATTTCCATTACACCCTGCTAGAAGGAGCATACTTCCCATTACAGCAATACCCAAAACCTTCTTCATCTCTTCTTCTCCTTTTATCTACAGCTATTACTCATTATAGTTTATTTTATCTCCACTTGTTATTATACCGAGAACACCCTACTTTTTACACTTAAGACGATATCTTAATATACACACCAACATTTTTGTCACAGTATCGTCACTTTATCAATTTAGCCAAGAAGACTCCTTCCTCAAGGATCGTGAAGGACGTAGCCCAGCGAGTAGGTGGGAGATGAATTGGCTTCGAACAAGAGATGACAGGAAGTCATCTTAATCGTTCGACATATGTAAAGTATTACCAGGAAATTTGTAATAATCACTTCACTATCAATCGAATGTATGTTTGGTATATAATAGACATATATCGAAATGGAGGTGAAACGAAGGATGATTAATAAAGCGTATAAATTTCGTATCTATCCAAATAAAGCACAAGCGATCCTGATTAATAAAACAATTGGTTGTTCTCGTTTTGTATTCAATCACTTCCTATCTCTATGGGATAATGCATACAAAGAAACAGGAAAGGGTTTGACATATGGTACATGCTCTGCCAAACTTCCTGCCATGAAGAAAGAGTTTGTTTGGCTAAAAGAAGTGGATAGTATTGCTATTCAATCGTCTGTTCGCAACCTTGCGGATGCTTACACACGCTTTTTTAAAAAACAAAACAGTGCCCCGCGTTTCAAATCTAAAAAGAACAACGTACAATTTTATACCACAAAACAAACAAATGAAAACATTGTTGTTGTGGGAAACAAAATGAAATTGCCGAAACTAGTTCTTGTTCGATTTGCCAAAAGTCGTGAAGTAAAGGGACGTATTTTAAATGCTACGGTTAGACGGAACCCTTCTGGTAAATACTTTGTGTCCTTGTTAGTTGAAACAGAAGTGCAAGAACTTCCGAAAACACATTCTTATATTGGAATGGATGTAGGGTTAAAAGATTTCGCCATTTTGTCAGATGGAACAACCTATAAAAACCCTAAATTTTTTCGCTCATTGGAAGAGAAGTTGGCAAAAGCACAGCGTGTTCTTTCTAGAAGAATGAAAGGATCTTCTCGCTGGAATAAACAACGAGTAAGGGTAGCTAGAATTCATGAATACATAGCTAATGCTAGAAAAGATTACTTGGACAAAATCTCAACTGAAATCATCAAAAACCACGATGTTATCGGTATAGAAGATTTACAAGTATCGAATATGTTAAAAAATCATAAGTTAGCAAAAGCGATTAGTGAAGTATCTTGGTCACAATTTAGAACGTTGCTAGAATACAAGGCAAAATGGTATGGAAAACAAGTCATTCCGGTATCCAAAACATTTGCTTCAAGCCAATTATGTTCTTGTTGTGGGTATCAAAATAAAGACGTTAAGAATCTAAATCTTCGTGAATGGGATTGTCCTGAGTGCAATAGTCATCACGACAGAGATATTAACGCAAGTATCAATCTTAAAAATGAAGCTTTAAGGCTTCTAACCGTAGGAACTACGGGGATAGCCTAATGAATTAGAAGCCACTAGGCTTCTGTACTTAGGAATCTCCCACTTCAAACAGTCCGTAAGGACGTTAAGTGGTGAGTAGTTCAAGCAAATAACTTTTGCATCACCTTACAACACTGTATAAATTATTTCAAAGAAATGAAAAAAAAAGCTGATTCAACACATGTTTGAATCAGCTCTTTTTTATAAATTAAGCCTCTAAATTTTGTCTTTGTTGCAGTTCAAACTGCTTCTCACTTCTTCTGGCCATAAATAGATAACATAACACAGCACCAATTTCACAAAGAGCTATTACAACACCCATCGGTAATGCGGTGTTGCTTCCACCAATACCTACTAACGGTGCAACAAGTGCTCCTGAAATAAACTGTAATAATCCTAATAGGGCCGATGCTGTTCCTGCAGCTTGTTTCTGATTTCTCATCGCTAACGAGAACCCAGTTGTTGAGACAATCCCAACACTTGATACAACAAGGAATAATGAACATAAAACACCAATTAAACCTATTCCTAGTACGATTGTCAGTAATAAAGATAAGCCACCAACAGCTGCGAGAATAATACCGGAAACGAATAATGTTTTCTCATTCACTTTCCCTGCTAAACGGCCCGTAACCTGACTAGCAATAATAATACCGATACCGTTGATCGCAAAGAATAAGCTAAATTGCTGCGGGGATGCTCCGTATATGTTCTGCAATACAAATGGTGAGCCTGAAATGTAAGCAAACATTGCCGCTGTTACTAGTCCTTGTGACAATGCATATCCCATAAACAAACGATCCTTTAACAGTTTTCCGTACGTCGCCAATGTCCCTGACAAACCACCTGTTTCTCTTTCTTCGGGAGGTAATGTTTCACGTAATACGAAAGTAGCTGATATTAACATGAATACACTAATTGCTCCAAGAACGATGAAGACACCGCGCCATGTTGTAAATTGTAGCAATTGTCCTCCAATAATCGGTGCCAAAATAGGCGCCGCTCCGTTTACTAACATGAGCAGTGAGAAAAACTTCGTCATTTCAGAACCTGAATACATGTCACGTACCATTGCACGTGATATAACAATCCCAGCTGACCCTGAAGCTCCTTGTAAGAAGCGTAATAACACTAAACTCCAAATAGATGGCGCAATAGCACAAAGTAACGAAGAAGCAACATAAATAATAAGAGCAATAATAAGAGGTTTGCGCCTTCCGTAAATATCACTAATTGAACCGACAAACAACTGTCCTACTGATAGCCCAAGCAAACAAGCTGTCAATGTAAGCTGCGCAAGGGATGCACCCGTTTGTAAATCATCTGTTAATTTCGGTAACGAAGGCAAATACATATCAATAGATAATGGCCCGATCGCCGTAAGTGTCCCTAGTACAAGAATCATCCATAACCTGTTCATCTTTACAGGTTTATATATTTCGTGATTAACTTCATTCACTTTTTCAATTCACCCTTTCCGATACATACTAAATCGTAACAATTATAGTTACAACATAAACATACGTCAAGTATAGTGCATTTTCCTGTTTTATACTGTAAAAAAAAGCGATAGAATTTCTATCGCTTTACTTTTTCAAATTACTATTTGCAAATTTAGATACAGATGCCATTGTTTCTCCTGTGTCTAAATATGTGATTTGGATTGGATCCCCTACTTCTGTAAACATTGCATATGGGAATTTCTTCGCTGGTACCATAAATACTTTTTGCTCATTTTCTAATAGTACGTACACAATCGTATTTTCACCTGATTTTTCTTTATATACACGTTGTACAGTACCTTCTTTTTGTGCTTCTTTACCACTTGAAGTCGGTCTAAATGAATCTCCACTTCCACTCAACGCATTTTTATAATTCTCAAGCGCTTCTTTTTGTGTCGAACCTGTTGCAAATATTTTCGCATTAGAAGCATAGATAACCGTGTGAGCACGTACTAATCCTCCGTCATCAATAACAGGTACAATCCAAGAAGGTTTACCATACACGTTATAAATAACCGGCATCGTTCCGTGCCATTTCTCTCTCTTAAAAGAATTATCCACTACTTCCGAAGCAGCTGAACCATCCATAATTCCCTTTACTTCTTTTCCGTTATAGTAATACAACTTACCTGTACGCGCATCGATAAGCGAGTAACCTAACGCAGAATCTACTCCTTCTTTCGGAGAGGTGAAATCAGTAAAGTAATATAGCGTTCCATCCTTACCGAAGATTGGTGTAACTCCTTCTTTCGTTCCCCACTCAGTCGGAATCTTCATATCCGTTTGCGAGAATTTTGTATTCCAAAATCCATGAATATATTTACCAAAATACGTATTTAATGTAGATGCGGTCTCGTGATTTAACACACCATCAACAAATTTAGGCGCTTTTCCTTTATCGTATCTTTTCACTTCACCTGTTTGTGCATCTACTACTACAACACCCTCTACCTCAAATCCAGATCTTCCTGAAATAAATTCACCATACGTCATTGTATAATACGGTTTCCCTTGATCATCAACTTCGAATTTAGGCTTCCCTTTAAAAATTAAATCCGGTTCTGCTTTTCGAACGACACGTTCTAATTTATTACCAAAAAACATGCTCGGCACATATTTCATTTTATAACCGAGGTGCAGCTTCGCTTCCGCATCAGGATTCGTACCTGACATCGTTACATACCCTGGAATTGTCTCAGCCTTACGTGCTTTAAAAAATCCTGAAACTTCAATCGGTGCTACATATAAAGCCTCACCATTTACCATTTGTGGTGTTAATTCTCCCAGCTCAAAATAAGCTACTTTCGGAATATCCCCAAATACTTTTTTCATCTTATTCTCCGCTGTCTTTGGCGGCACTGTAAACGGCTGATCATTTTCAGTAAATGGCTCTGAAATATCTTTCTCTACTTTAACAACAGAATCATACTTCGTTTGCGTGATTACTATATCGTGTAAATAACCAAAATAACCGTAACTTGCGAGTAAAACAAACATTAGAAGTCCTTTTAATGTCCCTTCTAATTTCCCTATCTTCTCTTGTGAAAATAAAACAAGCCCAATTAAAATTGCTACTGCAACAGAATAATGAGTAAGAATCGAATCTGCTCGATCATCAATTAGCCAAAGATATTCATAGATTGCAATACCTATCCAAAATAAAATAGGAATAACTAAAATAGATGATTTCTTACCCCTTACAACCTTCCCAGCCTCTTTCTTATCCACTGCTCGCAGTTTACTACCGCTTCTTGTCCATGGAATTAAAAACAAAGTGAGAATAGCTAAAATTAAAAATTTCATCAAAGGCAATGTCCCCTTTTCTTTTGTTTTCCCCTTTAGTATAACAAATAAAGGGTATACAGGTAAAAATGGGAATGTTTATATTTTTTTACTACTTAATACAACTCCGCTCACTACATATAAGATAGATGCAATATAAAAAATGGTACCAATCGTAAAGAAATCTACTAAATATCCCGTTGCAATAATTGCTACTGCTCCTCCAATCGATGTCCACACATGATATTTTCCAATCTCATAACCAGCATTTTCTTGCACAACCTTTCGTGCTAACGATGTCTTCTCCGTATTACGCTGCACAGCCCCTAAAATACCCATTAGAATTTGAAGAATGTATACATGCCAGACTTCCGTGGCGATCGGAAAACAAAGCATTAATATCGCCATAGACCAAGCATATATAATTAATAATTTTTGATCGCCTACTCGATCAGACATCTTTCCTACTAACGGATATACAAGTGCTGAAGTTAAAGCAAATAAGCCATACGCCCAACCAAACTGTGAGAAACTATTTCCAACATTCCGAAGCAATAATATATAAAAGGGAAATACCATACTTCCCGCCATCATAATGATACTTTGTGAGGCTACAAATCTTCTATATGTCATTTCGTATACTCCCTATAAAATAAATTCACAAATCTCTCTTCTGGATCTACTTCCTTCTTCTTCTGAAGAAATTCTTCTATACGAGGATATGCTTTCTTTAGCTGTTCTTTCGTTGGGTAAGAATAATACGGTAAATAATAACTACCATTATGCTTTAAAGTAACATCGATCATCTTCCGAATGACACCTTCTGTTTTCTTTATCTCTCTCTCAGAGCGTCCCTGATTAATTAAAAGAACTAGTGCAAACATATCATCTTTCGCATAGGATAAAACTGCATTTTCATTCTTTTCCACGTAACGAATCGTAATGTTGAGCAAATTCAGCTCTTCTTTAGTTAATGTGTTACGTAAATCATCTATGTATTTTGTGAAAGAATCTACGGGCACAAAGTATTCTTGTAACACTTCTGTCCTATTCGGATTTTCATATTCCATAAAAGCACTATCTGACCTCATAACATTATTTCGCGTCTCATACTTTCCATCTGTACGTTCAAAATAATTTCTTTGTATATCCCAAAACGTATTCTTTCCCCAGTCGCTATAACGCGATAACCCAAGCAAAAATTTCGGTGCAGCTATAATATTTTCTTCCTTTAATTCACTGTACTCTTCCCTCATATTTTGATTTTGTGCCACTGTATAATCTGTCACATACATCTCTTTTAAAAATGAGTTTGGAGCAACAGAAATACGCGCTAAGTGCATACGAACATTTTCATCTTTTTTCACTTTTTCTTTGAAATAAGATGCGTATTCTTTATAATCTAGCATTCTTGTGTGCGTTTCATATAATTCATCATCCGTTAACTTTAACGTCACATCTAAAATAACACCAAATAACCCGTAACCACCAATGACATATGGAAATAACTCCGTATTCTCTTTTCTGCTTACATTGCGTACAGTACCATCTGCCATTAATAGTCGAAAGGATTCGACCGTATCAATCAATGCTTCATGACGAATATCACGCCCATGTACATTTACACTTAATGAACCACCAACAGTAAAAATATTTTGAGATTGCATCACTTGAACCGCAAGACCATATGGATTGATTTTCTTTTGAATGTCATTCCAGGTGACACCGCCTTGCACCCTAATCCTCTTCTTCTCCGCATCGAATTCTAATATTTTATTATACCCTTTCATATCAAGCATCGTACCGTTCGGATAATACGTCTGACCGCCTTGACTATGCTGCATACCCGCAATCGAAATTTTCTCTCCTGAAACTTTTGCATCTTGCACTAATTTTATTAACGAGTGCTCATCCGTAGCACTTTCAACACGTTTAATCTTTGTCGGGAGCAATTTACCGACATCACTCATCATAGGATGATCGAGTTGTTTTTTATACGTATGTACAGACGCCGCTAACAAAACGGTATACGCTACAATGACAACTACTATCTTTCTTTTTTTCAAATGACACTCTCCTTGTTTGAATTTCTTTCACTACATATTGTACATATTTTTCTAAGAAGAAAATATGTTAGTAACGAAAAAAGAGAGATACCCTTGCTCTTTTAGGCATCTCTCTTCAAATCAATTAATTCGTTACTGGCAACTGTATGGGATCAAATTTTTCATATGATGTATATTTTATATCCGTCATAATTTTTGCTTTCTCCTTACTATTTCTACTCACAACTATATCCAATTTTAATGATTCATATTTAAAATCTTTTGTGATCATATATTCTGCATCTATCTCTTCTACCTTTGCATTTTGTGCTTCTAATGCTTTCTTCTGCGTTTCACCTATACTACCTAAAATACTCTCTGCATCTTTTCCTTTTAACCTGACCTTTAATTTATATTTGTCTCCACTTTTTTCCATCTTCATTTTTTGTACAATTTCTGGTGGGATTTCTACATTCTCTTTCACACTCTTGGCTGCATTCATCCCACTAATATTTAATTTCTCTTCTGGTATAGATATAACTTCACCTGTATTAGGATTCTTCACTTGACCAACAATTTTATCATTTACACCATAAATGATAATATCCGTACCCGAAACATTCATTTCAGCACGAGAACTCTTTGTTTTCAGCTCTATTTGTATTTTAGCCTTCATTATACTCAGTTCTTGTCCATCAGCCTTTATATCCATATCCTGCATCACCGTTACATACTCTTCATTTTTTAAGTTCTCATACGCCTTATTAAAAACATCTTTTGCGGCTAAATCCTTCTCTTTCTTTACTGATGCCGTTTTGGGTTCACCCGTCTTCGATACTTTATCACTACTACACCCTACCCCTAAACCAATTGTAAGTAATAAACTAGAAGCTACTATAATTTTCTTCATAAAAATCCCCCTTTACCAAATAATACCACTTTTTTATCTTTTAAATCTATATGATTTCCAATGTCCTTATTTAAATTCAACTCTAAATAACAACATGTTTGATGAAAGGTTTAAATATGATGTAAATAAAAACAACGAAATTCGGGAGGTTATTATGAAAGCAATGATTTGCACAAAATATGGACCACCTAACGTTCTCCAGCTTCAAAATATAGAGAAACCTACACCTAAAAAGAACGAAGTATTAATTAAAATTCATGCAACAAGTGTATCGACTGGAGATTGTAGAATACGCGGCTTTAATAGTCCCCTCTTATTTTGGATTCCTATGCGGATCATATTAGGTTTCAGAAAACCGAGAAAACCTATACTCGGCGTAGAATTAGCTGGAGAAATTGAGGAAATTGGAACAGATGTAACCCAATTTAAAAAAGGAGATCCAATTTTTGCATTAACAGAACTAAACCTTGGTGGTTATGCCGAATACACATGTGTACATGAAAGTGGATTAATAGCATTAAAACCTACCAATGTGACGTATGAAGAAGCGGCAGTTATTTCTTTTGGCGGAACTTCAGCATTACATTTCCTGAGAAAGGGCCGTATAAAAAAAGGACAACAAGTGCTCATATATGGTGCCTCTGGATCAGTAGGAACAGCTGCCGTACAACTTGCTAAATATTTTGGTGCGACCGTTACGGCTGTTTGTAGTCATTCAAATTTTGAACTCGTGCAATCTTTAGGAGCTGATAAAATAATTGATTATACAAAAGAAGATTTTACTAAGCGGGGTGAACGCTACAATATTATATTTGATGCAGTTGGAAAACATAAAAAATCCCTTTGTGAAAAGGCATTAACACCTAATGGGAAATATGTATCTGTGAATGGAATGATGGCAAAAGTAAGTAAAGAAGATATGATTCTACTAAAAAAACTAACTGAAGCAGAACATTTAAAGCCTGTTATTGATAGAACTTACCGATTAGAAGAAATTACTGAAGCTCATATATATGTAGAAAAAGGGCATAAAAAAGGAAATGTTTCGATTACCTTAAAATAAAATATATTCAGAAAATAACATTGACAATTCTTTTTGTAAGATTTACTATTAGTAGCATATTAAAAAAACTAC
This sequence comes from Bacillus sp. 5w2, assembly GCF_054353775.1. NCBI lineage: Bacteria > Bacillati > Bacillota > Bacilli > Caryophanales > Bacillaceae > Bacillus > Bacillus sp. 5w2. The sequence continues at coordinate 79,832 of NZ_JBTIWT010000020.1, forward strand.
ATACACATACTCTTATCAAGAGTGGCGGAGGGACTGGCCCGATGATGCCCGGCAACCGAGCTTATGACGTATAAGCTAAGGTGCTAATTCCTGCAAAACGAGCTTTCGTTTTGGAAGATAAGAGAGGAACCTATTTTGTCTATTCGGCACCTCTCTTATTTTTGAGAGGTGCTTTTTATTTTGGAACGTATATGAAGGGGGAACTATAGATGAAAAAAGTATTATTGAGCATTGTAAGTGGAGCGGTATTATTATTAGGCGCATGTAGCGGGGGTTCAGATAAAGAAGTAAAAGCGTTAGATGAGAAAAAGATTACTGTCGGTGTAACAGGCGGTCCGCATGAACAAATTTTTGAAAAGGTAAAAGAAGTTGCCGCAAAAGACGGTCTCGAAATTGATGTAAAAGTATTTAATGATTATGTAGCACCAAACGTATCCCTAGATGAAAAAAGCCTCGATGTAAATAGCTATCAAACGAAATCATATTTAGACGTATTTAAAGCTGAACGTAATATGAAATTAACTGAAGTATTTTCAACAGTAACATTCCCTATGGGTGTATATTCGAAAAGCTTAAAAGATGTAAAGGATTTAAAAGAGGGCGACGCAATTGCTGTACCAAATGATCCAACAAATGAACTTCGAGCTTTAAAGCTATTTGAAAAAGCCGGTGTTTTAAAAGTAGATCCAAAGGCTACAGAAAAAGCGACTGCGAAAGATGTAATTGAAAATCCAAAAAACTTAAAGATTGTTGAATTAGAGGCATCTCAATTACCGACACAACTAAGTGAAGTAAAAGCAGCTGCGATTAATACAAACTTTGCATTAGGTGCAAAATTAAGCCCTGCGAAAGATTCTATCTTCCGTGAAGGAAAAGATTCACCATATGTGAACTGGGTCGTTGTTCGTACTGAAAATAAAGATGATGCTGTTGTAAATAAATTAAAGAAAGCTTATCAATCTAAAGAAGTGAAAGAATTTATCGAGAAAAAATTTGATGGTTCTGTTTTACCGTCTTGGTAGGAGCTGACGATAATGATTGAATTAAAAAATGTATCCAAAGTATTCACAACAAAAAAAGGGAATGTGGAAGCTCTTAAACCTACCTCCCTTCAAGTAAAAAAGGGCGAAGTATTTGGAATCATTGGATATAGTGGTGCTGGTAAAAGTACATTAATTCGATGTGTAAATTTATTAGAAAAGCCAACGACAGGAAATATCATTGTAAACAACCAAGACTTAACAACTTTATCAGCAAAAGAACTCGCAAAAGCGCGACAAAAAATCGGAATGATCTTTCAAGGATTCAATTTACTTAAAACCGTGACAGTTTATGAAAATATCGCATTACCTTTACGCCTTGCTGGCATTCCCAAAGTAGAAATTGAAAAAAGGGTAGAAAAATACTTACGTATTGTCGATCTTTTCAATCGAAAAGATGCCTATCCGAGTGAACTTTCTGGTGGCCAAAAGCAGCGTGTTGCCATTGCACGCGCACTATCACACGAACCTGAAGTGTTATTAAGCGACGAAGCAACAAGCGCTTTAGATCCGGAAACAACCGATTCTATCCTTGACTTATTATTAAAAATCAATGAAGAAATCGGGATCACAATTTTATTAATTACACATGAAATGAATGTCATCCAGCGTATATGTGACCGAGTTGCTGTTATGGAACATGGAGCAGTAATCGAAAGTGGAACTGTGAAAGATATTTTCACCAACCCACAACATATAACAACGAAGAAATTCGTAAATAGTGCATTTGCAGCTAGAATTCCAGAAGAGGTACAAAAAGAACTACAAAGAACCGGAGAAATCGTAACACTTTCATTTATAGGAACTTCTTCTGGCGAACCAGCGTTAGCTATTGCTACAAAACGTTTTCAAGTGTATCCAAATATTTTATCCGGTAACATTACACAGTTAAAACATGAAGCATATGGGAAACTGGTCATTCATATGCAGGGTGAAAAAAATGAAGTAGACCGCGCTTTATCATTTTTACAAGAACAAGGGATCATCGTAGAAGGAGGTAGAACAGATTATGGGAAACAAGTCCTTTTTGGATGAATGGGGTAAAGTCATATGGGAAGCAACCATTCAAACATTTCAAATGACATCTATTTCACTATTCATCTCTATCCTTATTGCATTACCACTTGGCGTCACACTTGTTTTAACGAGACCTGGTGGGCAGCACGAAAATAAAATCATTTATCCGATTCTTAATACAATTATTAATATCATTCGCTCTCTTCCATTTATCATTCTATTATTCTTCATTTTACCTTTTACAAAGTTTCTAATGGGAACATCCATTGGCGTGCAAGGTGTCATCGTACCACTTGTCGTATTCACAGCACCTTACATTGCACGATTAATGGAGACAGCTTTATTAGAGGTGGACCGTGGTGTTATTGAAGCTTACCAAGCAATGGGCATTTCTACTATAAAAATTATTTGGCACGTTATGGTGAAAGAAGCTCGTCCCTCCCTTGTACTTGGCTTAACAATTGCAACAATCGGCTTAATCGGTGCAACAGCAATGGCTGGACTTGTAGGGGCTGGCGGGCTAGGGGACTTAGCATATCGATTCGGACACTTACGCTACGAACCTGAAGTAATGTATGCAACCGTCTTTATTTTAATTATCCTCGTTCAAGGGTTACAGTCTTTAGGGAATGGTGTTGCACGAAGATTGAAGAAAGATTAAAAAAGAGGGCATCTCACCGAAATGAGATACCTTCTTTTTATCCCGCATTAACGGGCGGTAAGACCCTCGCCTCAAAATTCAGCGGGAGCAAAGAAGTTAGGTGGGGGATCAACTGCCCTTAAAAGTCCGATTGGTGAAGGCTAATAATCAGTGGGGGATGAAAAAACCCCCCACTAATTAAAGTTTCACTTTATCTTTTAAATCCGCCTTCTGAATGAATAACTTGTCCTGTAATCCATTTTGCTTCTTCACTTACTAAAAACTTAATAAGCCTCGCTGCATCCTTTGGCTCACCAATTCTGCCGAAAGGAAACATTGGTTTTAATCCTTGCTTTATCTCTTCAGTCATCCACCCTGTACTAGTTGGACCTGGATTAATTGCATTCACTGTTATTCCTAAATGGGCTACTTCCGCTGACAACGTACTAGTAAGAGCGTCAATAGCTCCCTTCGTTGTTGCATACGCCAGTTCTCCAGCCATAGGCCCTTGAAATTGACCTGAAGTCATATTCACAATTCTACCACCAGATTTCTTATCAAATCCTCGGGCAAATTGGCTACTTAACAATGTAGCCGCACGAATATTTACCATGTAATGCTTATCCAATTCTTCAGCAGTCAAATTAGAGAAATCATTATTTGTAGAATACGCTGCATTATTAATTAATATATGAGGGTATCCTAGTTGTTCAGTAACTTTATTTATAAGCTCTTTCGGTGCATCATTCCGAGTTAAATCTAACTCCATGCTCGATACTTTCACACCGTTTTTTAGTAACTCTTTTTTTAATTGTATTTGTTCACTTTGATCGACGCCCCAAGGCATCTCTTTATCGTAAGCTGTCCAATACGTAAAAAATATATCGTATCCTGCTTCAGCTAACTCTTTACAAATCGCTGCGCCTATACCATCTAAACGACTTACACCTGTAACAATTGCTACTTTATGTTTTAATTGATTCATCATATACTCCTCCAATTTTAAAGGACGCATATTTTATATAAGAGATATAAATTTCCCCACATAGGTATCTATCCTTACAAAGGGGATGTACAAGCCAAATATGCAGTCCTTGAATGATTTACAGATAGCTAAATAACCCCTCACTTATGAGAGAAAAATTCATCTATCTAATTTCTAATCATTACAAGTTCGTACACATATTGAATCCTTGTCTCCTTTCCATATATCTCTATTTTTATTATAGCAATATGACAAAACATTTTAAATAATATAAAAGAAAATACAACAGAAAAACAGGCAATGGGAAAAATACTGCCCATCGCCTGTTTTTAATTGGAATACCTAATATATAACTTTCGTCTTAACGGTTTAATTTTTATCCTTCTTATATACCATGTAACTAGGCTCATTATAAACCCACTCATCTGTACCAATTCTTAGCCAGCCATTCTTTTCTTCGTATACTGTAGCTTTTTCACCTTTGCTTGCTTTTCTAACAACAGAGTAGCTAGCACCTGCTCCGCTGCGAACATTTACCCCAATTCCATTAATTTCAACTGTACCAATTCCTTTTTGAACACTACCAGTTTCAATTACTTGAAGCATGTTTAAAATGAATGCTGCTGTTTCACCACGAGTCGTCGTTCCTTTAGGCACATACAGATTATCTCCCATACCTTTTACAATACCCAAACCGTATAATCTTTGTACTGCTTCTTTATAGATAATTTGATCTTTATCTGCAAATGGTAAGTTTGCCAATGGTCCATTTATTTTTTTATACTGTAAAGCTTTATTTACAATAACTGCAGCTTCTTCTCTTGTAATAGGTGTGTTAGGGTCAAAATTACCGTCTCCTCTACCAGAAATGATGCCTGCACTTGCAGTACGTTTAATACCATCTCGTAAAGTTGGATTTACATCATTTAAATCTTTAAACGTTGCATCTCCAGCTGGAAGACTTAGAGAATTAGAGATTAATTGAGCAAACTCAGCTCTTGTTACAGATCTATTAGGCGCAAAAATACCGTTTCCTTCTCCGACCATAATACCTCTTCTATTCAAATCACGAATAGCTGGCTCATACCAACCTCCTGTTATATCGTCTGTTGGTTGATAAAATTTATTATAATACCCTTCAACACCATTTACGAATGGAACCCATTGTCCACTGTTAATCATAATAGCAGGACAGTTTTTACCACTCCATTTTTGATGTTTTACGACATTATTTAATGGTACACCTGTTTCTTTCATTAAATAAGCTGCAAGTTTCTTAGCGTTATCTACTGCCTTATTATAGTCACCATCACTGTTAACTGCAATTTCAATGGCAATAGATTCTCTATTACCTGGTCCATCACCGTCTCCTGCGTGCCATCCGTTTTCGTTTAATGGTAAGTGTTGATAAATCTCTTTATCATCTACTGTAAAGTGCCATGATGCAGCTCGATCTGTTTGTCCTACTGCTTGGTTATATAAGTATTGAGCGTGGTTTTTAGCTCCTGCTCCTACACTTTTATTGTCAGTCTCGTGAATTGTAATATACTTTGGAATCATGTGGTTTTGAGGACGAATATTCTCATTACCAGTCGGAACAATCCATTCAGTAAATGGAACGCCATTTATAGTACTAGAAACTTTAGGTGCTGAAAAAGAAAGACTACGTTTTGTTCTATTTGAATTGTTAGGAACCGTTAATGTACCTGTTTCTTCATACATACCTTCTGAACCTTGAAGACTGTCCACTTTCTTATTATCGACAGTACCTCCACCACGTCCATCTACTCCTTGAAAACTTTCTTCAATGCTTTTTAAAGCTTGTTCGTCTGATACCTGAAGTTGACCTGTTTCACCTTGTACCAGGGCACTTATAGATTGATAGTTATTTACTGATTGTTGTTCCTCTGCGAACGATACCACAGATGAAGATAATACCGTTAATCCTGCTGTTAATGCTACTACCTTTTTATGAAATGTAATACTCATGTTTAATTTGATATATCTCGCTATTTTAGATATATCTTCCTCCTTTAATAGACTTATAAAAATTAGCGAAAAAAACCTTTAAAATACCCTTTTGAATGTCGAAAACAATACTTAACATTTTACTCGATATCCCGTTTGTTTTCTATGAAATCTCTAAATTCTTTAAAAATCCTGACAACAAATAAAAAAGAATTCCTATTTTTAGAAATCCTTTTTTGCTACACCTCTAGGTATGAGTTTACTAATATGCTAGATATTAATTAATTTTACATAGTATTACAGTTCTTAACTAGGTTAATCAAACCAATATGAATAACTCTAAATAACAATTATAAAAAAGAGCATGTTTCAAAAAGATTAATTAAAACATACTCTTACTTTTTCCAAATTTAGACCTTTAGCGAACCACGAAATCCTCTAGCAGCATAGTATGAATCTGCTCCATTGTGATACACGAAAACGTGTCCGAAGCGATAATCGCAAAATAGAGCACCGCCGAGTTCTCGAATATCTGAAGGTGTTTGTACCCAGCTTGATGATTTCATGTCGAAATTCCCGAGCTGGTGCAACTCTCGATATTGTTCTTCCGTTAATAATTCAATGCCCATAGCAGTTGCCACATCAATAACATTATTTTCTGGTTTATGTTTTTTTCTTGACTCTAATGCTTCAAGATCATAACAAAGACTTCTGCGACCTTTAGGACTCTCCTTTGAACAATCATAGAAAGTATACTCGTCCTTCTCCTCATCATAACCAACAACATCCGGCTCACCGCCAGTTACTTCCATTTCATTAATTGACCATAGTTTTTCAGTATTAGTAGCCAGCTTTGCTTCAACTTTAGCCCATTCAAGACCTTCATGGCGGTTCATGTTTTTCTCAAAACGGGCTTGTAATACTTTTAATAGTTCTTCGCGTTGTTCTGCAGATAACTCATTTTTATTCTCCGTCATATTAATCCTCCGAATTACGTTTCCTTATAATCATTTAAATCTTTTCAATGATAGTTTGTATACAGTTTACAACGAAAAATCCCTGTACATATATCCATTATATAGTACGAAAACCTTTCATGCTTTCTCCAAGAATATAGTGTGAAAACCACATCAAGTTCTGCCTCATAATAGCTACTCTCATTCCTGGCTGATCCGAGCTATATGCCATTCCTTTAAATATAATTAATTCTGTATCAACTTCCATTTCTCTTAATCCTTCATATAGCTCATATGCATTTGTAGTTGGAATTCTTACATCCTTTTCTCCATGTTGAATTAACGTAGGCGTACAAGCTGATTTAATATATGTCATTGGTGATGTCTTCTTATATATCTCTGGATCATTCCATGGAGTATTTCCTAAATACATTCTAATAAAGTAAGGGATATCTGTATTTACATAATGGGTACTCAAGTTAGTAATTCCACCTCCAACTGAAATAGCTTTAAATCTACTACTAAATGTAGAACAGAAAGCTGATATATATCCTCCGTTACTCCATCCCATAACTCCTACTCTATCTTTATCTACAATCCCTTTTTCAACTAGTGCATCCACTCCAGATATAATATCATCATAATCAGCAAATCCTTGTTTTCTATAGTTTGCTTTTAAAAATTCATTACCATAACCAGAACTTCCTCTATAGTTTGGTTCTAAAACGATAAAGCCTTTTTCAACAAACTGTTCAATCGGATATTTCTCATTGAAGCAGTCTGAAAATATCGGAAAGGACGCCCAATTCGGACCACCATGGATTACTACTAATAAGGGATGTTTTTTATTTGCCTCAAACTCTACTGGGGTTGATAAAACACCTTCTATTTCAAGACCATCACTACTTCTCCATGAGATGATTTCCCTGTTACTTTTAAGCCTGCCTTCGAAAAAGCTATTTTCATTTGTTATTTTTTTATCATCCAAATAGATTTCAAAGGTTTCATTTGTTATAGCCTTAGTATATGTTATATGATTTCCATCCCTTGTTATAGAGGCATCCATTATAAATCCTTCTACTGTTTCGCTTAACATTTCCACAGTTCCATCCTCACATAGCAATCCAATACGGTAATTCGTTTTATCCTGCCACCTAATTAAAATCCCTTTAGCTGTCCACTGTAATGGCATAACCGTACTATCAAAATTTGTTAGAGGTTGAATTACCTCTCCCGTATTCATATCATATATCTCTAATGTACTATCTTGTATATGATTCCTATAGTAATCCTTCTCTCTTATGCTTGCTGCGTAACATATTTTATCGCCCTCGGGAGAAAAGCAGACGCTTGCTCCTAACAACTTATCCATATTCATTTTTTGTAGTTCTCCAGCTTCAACATCTAATATGTAGAGCTCACCATTCATATAATCGTTTAGGCTTGGTGTAGCCATACATACAACCTTTTTCCCATCATTTGAAATATCAAAGTTATGTATATAAAACTCCTTACCGTCCGTTAGTTGATAAACACTGCTAACCTTCCGTTCCCCTTTATCATTTTGTATCACTTTTTCTATTTCAACGTAGTATAAACAATTATTCCGATGTTCCTTACCTACATGGTGGAAATCTCCATATCGTTCCTTATGCTTCTTTATTTTCTCACATTCTTTTGACTGTGCAACATAATAAAAACCTTTACCCGTGGGATTCCATTTAAATGTACTGACACCTTCTTCCTCATCAGTCATTTGAACCTCACTACAACCATCTATTGATTTAACAAAGATCTGATTTGTATTAGCTCCGTCACTGCCTGGGCTAAGGTATGCAATAGTCTTAGAATCTGGAGACCATAATGGATGTGTACTATCTATATCCCCATTTGTTAGTGGATAACCCTGCCCTTTATCTTTCTCATATATCCATACATGATTTCTATACGTATTGTCATCCCAGTTAGCTGTCTTTTTTACAAATGCTACGTTTTTTCCATCATCACTTATATTTGCACTGGATACGACCGGTGATGAAATAATCTCTTCTATACTTAAATATGTTTTTGCTTTCACTTTCATTAATAAGCCCCCCTTGTAATGACCATGAATCTATCGTCTCTTCTCTTTATAATAAAGAGAATTGTTCACACATACTTAAAATGATAGCTGAAAATTCAAATAAATCAAAGTAGTTCTATTCCAACTCCAATAAAGTAAAACCTTCATTAGTAGGGTGCTATCCACTTACCAATTTTAGATGTTCTTTTTCAATACAAAAATACCCCTTTAGATACAATATCTAAAGGGGTACCGATTCATTTATTTATTAACCTACCAATCTCCTACTCAACCGTAACAGACTTAGCTAAGTTACGTGGCTTATCAACATCACACTCGCGATGAAGTGCTGCGTAGTATGAGATAAGTTGTAATGGAATAACTGCTACTAGTGGTGCTAGTGTTTCGTGTACAGCTGGTAATACGAAGCTGTCACCTTCCATTTCTAAGCCTTTCATTGAGATGATACATGGATTAGCTCCGCGTGCTACTACTTCTTTCACGTTACCACGAATTCCAAGGTTTACGTGCTTTTGTGTAGCAAGTGCGATAACTGGTGTACCATTTTCGATTAAGGCGATTGTACCGTGTTTTAACTCTCCTCCAGCAAATCCTTCTGCTTGGATGTAAGAGATTTCTTTTAGCTTTAACGCACCTTCTAATCCTACGTAGAAGTCTACGCTACGTCCGATGAAGAAACAGTTACGAGTTGTTGCTAAAAATTTCTTTGCTAATGCGTCCATTTCTTCTTTTTGATCACAAAGTACTACCATTGCGTTTGCTACAAGTCCTAGTTCGTGTGTTAAGTCAAAATCAAGAACTTCACCTTTTGCTTTAGCAATATCAGCTGCTAAAATTGAAAGTACTGCAAGCTGTGCTGTGTAAGCTTTCGTTGATGCCACTGCAATTTCTGGTCCCGCGTATAATGGAAGTGTATAATCAGCTTCACGAGAAAGCGTAGAACCAGGTACGTTTGTAATTGTTAATGCTTTATGACCCATTTCATTTGTTTGTACAAGTACTGCACGACTATCAGCTGTTTCACCACTTTGTGAAATGTAAATGAAGAATGGTCTTTCTGTTAATAATGGCATGTTATAAGAGAATTCACTTGCTACATGCACTTCAACTGGCATTTTTGCAAACTTCTCGATAAATTGTTTTCCAACAAGACCTGCATGATAACTTGTTCCACATGCAATGATGTAAATGCGATCACTATCTAAAATTGCGTTACGGATATCTTCATTCAATTCAATCTCGCCATTTTCATCTTGGTACTTTTGAATAATATTACGGATTACAAGTGGTTGCTCGTCGATTTCTTTAAGCATGAAATGAGGATACGTTCCTTTTTCAATATCACTTGCGTCTAATTCCGCTGTAAACGGTGCACGTTCAATCGTTTCACCTTGTAAGTTTTTAATTGTAATACTTTCTTTCGTTACAATTACGATTTCTTTATCCATTAATTCGATAAATTGATCTGTAACTTGTAACATCGCCATAGCGTCGCTCGCCACAACATTAAAGTTGTCACCAACACCTACTAATAGCGGGCTTTTGTTTTTAGCAACATAAATCATGTTTGGATTTTCAGCATCAAGTAATCCGATTGCATAAGAGCCATGTAAAAGAGATAGCGTATTACGGAACGCTTCTTCTACACTTAGTCCTGTGCTCACTTGTTGTTCCATAAGCTGTACGATAACCTCTGTATCTGTTTCACTTACGAACGTTACATCTTGTAAATATTCCTTTTTCACTAACTCATAGTTTTCAATTACACCATTATGAACTAGCGTAAAGCGTTTTGATGTACTTTGATGCGGATGCGCGTTTACTTTGCTTGGAACACCATGTGTAGCCCAGCGTGTGTGACCGATTCCCACGCTTGCTGCTACGTTCTCATCTACGATTTCGCGAAGTTTTGCAATACGACCTTTTTCTTTGTATACAACAACACCGTTCTCTGCTTGTACTGCAATACCTGCTGAATCATATCCACGATATTCTAGCTTTTCTAAACCTTTTAATAAAATTTCCTTTGCATCTTGCTCTCCAATAAATCCTACGATTCCACACATGTTTAGTCGCCGTTACAAATGCTTACATTGCTCTGCGAACATGTAACGACATAGTCCGATACCATTTTTATTTATACTAAAAAACGGATTACATATTGCTAGCCCTGTAAGCTTGTAACGGCTTTCACCTTCCTCTCGATTGGGTTTAAGTCCGTATATACTTATACAGCTAGTTTTCATCCGTTCCTTTTCTCTCATCACACTTTCACCTTTGTCCACTAAGTCACCTTAATGATTTAAGTAAAAGCTTGCGGTTGTGATGAACAACCGAGAGTCATCCGCCGAAATCTCGATAAACTCCACCTCGTCAACTACACTACTTGTAGTTCTGGCGCTTCTATAATTTACAATATTTCCTTTGAGAAAAAGAACAAGACCATCTTATAACAAACATGGATAAACCGTCAATGAAATTTTTTTCATCGTCTATAAAACATATGAAAAAGGAGCACTTATTGTGCTCCTTTTCAATAAATTTATCGAATTATTCAGCGCCAACTTCAGCTTTCACAACTTCTACAATGCGATGTACATATGCGTCACAAACTTCTTGTGTTGGTGCTTCTGCCATTACACGAATAAGTGGCTCTGTTCCAGATGGACGAACAAGAATGCGGCCATCACCGTTCATTTCTTCCTCTACAACACGAATAATTTCTTTAATTTTTTCGTTTTCTAATGCTAGTTTTTTATCTGTTACACGAACGTTTACTAGTAATTGTGGGAATTTGATCATCTCACCTGCAAGCTCAGATAGTGGTTTTTTCGTCATTTTCATGATGTTTACAAGTTGAAGTGCACTTAACATTCCATCACCAGTTGTAATGTAATCAAGTAAGATAATATGACCTGATTGTTCTCCACCCAGGTTATATCCACCACGCTTCATCTCTTCCATTACATAGCGATCGCCAACTGCTGTTTTATCACTTGTGATATTGTTAGCTTCTAGTGCTTTGTAGAAACCTAAGTTACTCATAACAGTTGAAACGACTGTATTATGCTTTAGTTGACCAGTTTCTTTCATGTACTTCGCACAAATAAACATAATTTGATCGCCATCAACGATGTTTCCTTTTTCATCTACAGCGATTAAACGGTCACCATCACCATCAAAGGCAAGACCGATATCAGCACCTTTTTCTTTTACTAATTCAGCTAATACTTCTGGATGTGTAGAACCTACTCCATCGTTAATATTCATACCGTTTGGTGAAGTTCCCATTGTTGAAATATCAGCTTCTAAATCAGCAAATAAGTACGGAGCTAAAGAAGACGTAGCACCATGCGCACAATCTAAAGCGATATGTAAACCAGAGAAATCTTCCTCTACAGTTTGTTTAATGTATTGTAAATATTTTTGTCCGCCTTCAAAATAATCACTCACTTGTCCTAGGTTAGTACCTGTTGGACGTGGTAATTCATCAACTTCTTTGTCTAATAAAGCTTCGATTTCTGCTTCTTGCTCATCAGTTAATTTAAAACCGTCTGAACCGAAGAATTTAATTCCGTTATCTTGTACTGGATTATGAGATGCAGAAATCATAACACCTGCTTGTGCATCTAACGCTTTTGTTAAATAAGCAACACCTGGTGTAGAAATAACACCAAGGCGCATTACTTCTGCTCCAGTTGATAATAGGCCTGCTACTAAAGCTCCTTCTAACATATGTCCTGATATACGTGTATCACGGCCGATAATTACTTTTGGACGATCTGTATCTTTTGTTAATACATAACCACCAAAACGTCCAATTTTGAACGCTAATTCAGGTGTTAACTCCTGGTTCGCAACCCCGCGTACTCCATCTGTACCAAAATATTTACCCATTATGATTCGCTCCTTTTTCTGGCTCTTTTTGATTATCTACTGTTGGCTCTTGATTAGTTTCTTTTTCTTTATTTTGTTCCTGTTCCTTTTCCGGATCAGGTTTAGGTTCAGGATTTTTTGGTTTTTCAGTTTGATTATCTTGGTTATTATTTGAATCTGGTTTTTCACCGTTACCCTGTACTTCTTTATCTGGATTTTCTTTCTTCACAATTGTGACTTTAGCACTTTTTTGTTTTGGCTCTATTGAAATATTACCAGGACCACTCACTTGAATAGAAACATCCTTCGTCCCCGGAGATACATTTTGCAAATTAATTGCTGCTGTTATTTGAGCAGCTGTTATTTTATCTACTATACTTGTTTCTCCTGAAATATCAACGCTTATCTTCCCATCTTGCGGCGAAAGTAGCTGGGCCGTAACATCTTTAGAAAGTCCATTTTTTTGAATCGATATACCATCAATCGTTCTTGTTTTCGTTTGTTTTGTTTTTTGCACTCCTACCGAAACCTTCACTTGATTCGGTTTTGCACTTGTTACACCCTTTGGCAATAAAACAGAGGTATCGAATGTTGTAGACTCTGTCAATTGACTAAGATCTACTTCGACCCCCTCTATCGATTGTATATTATCCAAGATATCTTTTGGACCTGCTATCGTTACTTCTCTCGGCTCAACGCTAATATTTGTAACGGCCAATCCTTCTGGTAAACTCCCCTTTTTCGTATACGTTACAGGAACAGTTTTTTCAGTATTATTGGCTGTAGCTTGCGTCGCCACATTCAATGTTACACTAATTTTAGATGGACTCGTTCTTACATTTAAATGTTTTCCTTCTTTATTGTATAATGTAACCTCGGCTGTTTTTGTAACAGTTTTATTAACACCCTTTAAATCAATATACGCCTTAGCAGATGAAATACTTTCAATTTCTTCTTTCGTCCCAACTACCTCAACAGTATCCGGTTTAATATTTGATTTTTCAAGAGTAGCACCCGCAGGCATCTGATCTTCATTTGATAATTTTAAGTCTACATGAACATATTTTCTCGCTTTTTCATGAAGAGTAATTTTAATTATTGATGGCTGAACTGTTCCTTTCACATCATCTGGAAGCCCGTTCGTTTTCAAAGAAACTTCATACGTTCCTTTTTCGCTATCTCTCAAATCAACTGGTATATCAAATTGTTTTTTTGCTTTTGCCGTAGCAACTGCTGCTTTTGGGCCCTCTAACTTCACCTTAACACCCTCTGACGGAATACCACTTACAATATATTTCTCTTCATCATACTTAAGATTAATTTCATAATTAGTTAATGTTTCTTTCGCATCATTTGCGAAAGGTAGTATCCCCGATGTCGTATTTTTTTCAGTTAAAGTCGCTGACATAAAAAGCATACACGCCAATAGTAATGAGATCCCTTTTAAAAACCAATGATTCTCCATTAACTTATCCATGACGCTTTCTCCTCCAATTCCATAAAGACGAAGAAGTCGTTTTTTCGTTTCCACTAAATTCAGCCAACAACATATCTTTCAGTTGTTCTGCCTTCAAATCACGATGCAACTTACCATTTTTCGTTAAAGAAATTTGGCCAGTTTCTTCCGACACAACTACAGTAATACTATCAGTGACTTCACTAACTCCCATTGCAGCACGATGCCTAGTTCCTAACTCCTTAGAGATAAATGGACTTTCCGATAACGGAAGATAACACGCTGCTGCTTTAATGGTACTTCCTTGCATAATTACTGCCCCATCGTGAAGAGGTGTATTAGGAATGAAAATATTAATAAGTAATTCCGATGATACGTTTGCATTTAGTGGAATACCCGTTTCCACATAATCACCCATACCGGTCTCTTTTGACAAAGTAATTAATGCACCAATTCTACGTTTTCCCATATATTCCGTTGCTTTCGCTATCGCTGTTGCAACGATTTCAGGTTCATCATCCTCATGAGTTCCAACACGCGAAAATAAACTCCCGCGTCCTAGCTGCTCAAGTGCTCTCCGCAATTCTGGCTGGAAAATAATAATAACGGCTAAAAATCCCCACGTTAATACTTGTTCCGTTAGCCAATATAGCGTATGCAATTCAAGGAAAATACTGATCATCCGAACGACAATAATAACTGTAATCCCTTTTAAAAGTTGAACAGCTTTCGTCCCACGGATTATGAGAATTAGCTTATATATAATAAACCATACAACGGCAATATCTAATACCGTACTAAGATATTTCAAAATGGTCGTATCTTCAAAAGGCATGCTAACCCTTCCTCCTACTTACGAGCAATTCTATCCATATATTGAAATATTGTTTTATGCTCTATCTGTATGTATTTCCAACAACTAGTTAATTATACCATACTTGAAACAAACAACAATTACAAACAACCCCCTTTAGCCTAAATTGGTAAGATGTCAAACATTCTTATCGTACAGTATAATATAAATCATTATTATACGCTTATTTTCAAATAAAAAAAGCAACTTCTCAGTTGCTTTTCTTACATTTATTTTAGTTTTTCACCGAATAAAGAACCCATTAAAGCAACCGCTGTTGTTGCCGTTCTATTTCGCTCATCTAAAATCGTATTTACCTCTACAAACTCAGCAGATGTAACAATATCAGCTTCCGCCAACATTTCCATTGCTAAATGGCTTTCACGATAAGATAGGCCACCAATTACAGGTGTTCCAACTCCTGGTGCATCATGAGGGTCAAGACCATCTAAATCTAATGATAAATGCACACCATCAGTATGAGATAAATACGCGATTGTTTCTTCCATAACAGCCGTCATACCCATACGATCAATCTCGTGCATAGAGAATACTTTAATACCTTCATTGCGAATAAAGTCTTTTTCGCCTTCATCTAATGCACGTGCACCGATAATTACAACATTCTCTTTTTTCACCTTTGGATATGCCCCGTATAAATCTACAAGTGAAGGATGCCCATACCCTAAACTTGCTGCGAGTGACATGCCATGAATATTTCCAGATGGTGAAGTTTCTTCTGTATTTAAGTCGCCATGTGCATCATACCAAATAACACCTAAATTTTTATAATGTTTCGCAACACCAGCTAATGTACCAATAGCAATACTATGGTCGCCACCTAATACAAGTGGAAAACGTCCTTCTTCTATAATATGATCCACCTTACTTGCTAATTCGTTACATACAGTTGCAACTTGTGTAAGGTTTCTTAAACTTGTATTTACATCTACTTCTTTTTCTCTCTCTATACATATATCTCCCATATCTTTAACGTCATATCCAATTTCTTCAATTCTTTCAATTACACCTGCATAACGGATTGCGCTCGGCCCCATATCAACTCCACGACGCATCTGCCCTAAGTCCATTGGAACTCCAATAACTGAGATTTCTTTTTTCATAGATAGTATCCCCCTTTTGTGCCTTCACTAAATATTTTAAATCTTTTATATAGTCTGACTCAACTCGACATTTTTCTGTATGGATATACAAATTATTCACTTATATTCGCTTTAAAATCCAAATGTTAAGACTATTCTATGTATAAAGTTAACCTAATGAAACAATTTTCATCATTATTATTAAATAATAATAAAAAACACTCCTACATTTAGAAGTGTTTTTCTGATGCTATTTTCCACAATGCTGCAATATTCTTTGCTGTCATTTCAATATTCTCTTCTGCTACTTTATATGCCTCTTCTAATGTCATCGGACTCGCTGTAATACTAAATACTGCATCAATTCCTTTTTCATGAACAGCCGGATAATTCGGAGATACAGATCCTCCAATAGCAATCACCGGAATACGAAAAGGCTTTGCACGCTCCGCAACACCTACAGGGGCCTTTCCATATGCTGTTTGTTCATCTATTCTCCCTTCGCCAGTTATAATTAAATCTGCACCTTCTATATGCTTATCAAAATTTGTATAATCTAATACAATTTCAATTCCTCTCCGCAAGTTTCCCTTTAACACTGCAATAACAGCTGCTCCCATTCCTCCTGCGGCTCCTGCACCAGGTATTTTAGATACGTCGCAAGATAAAGATTGGTTAAGGATATTCGCATAATGCTTTACATTCTCATCCAGCTCTTTCATCATCTCTGCGTTCGCACCCTTTTGTCTGCCAAATACGAAAGATGCTCCCCTTATCCCAACTAACGGATTATCTACATCACATGCTGCTTCTATCTTTATATGCGTTAAGCGTGAATCCATTCGCGAAAAATCAATAGCGACAATCGAATGTAACGTGCCTCCAGATGGCTCTATTACTTCCCCTTCTTCATTTATAAACCTGACTCCTAAAGCTGACAACATACCTGCTCCGCCATCATTTGTAGCACTTCCTCCAAGTCCTAAAATAATGTGCTCAGCTCCTTCGTCTAGCGCATGTAGTATAAGTTCTCCTGTTCCTTTAGTCGTTGTAATAAGTGGGTTTCGCTTTTTAACCGGAACATGTTGTAATCCTGATGCTGCTGCCATTTCAATAAACGCTGTCTTTTTATCTTTAGACATACCGTAAAAGGCTTGTACACGTTCTCTAAGCGGCCCTGTCACTTGAAGTGATATCATTCTTCCACCTGTAGCATCCACAAGCGAATCAACCGTTCCTTCTCCCCCATCCCCAATTGGTATTTTTACATACTCTGCTTTAGGGAAAATCGCTCCAAAACCTCTTTCAATAGCTTCACATACTTCTATAGCTTTTAAGCTTTCTTTATATGAATCAGATGCAATAACAACTTTCACAATTATCCCCCATCCTTTCTTTTTACATTTTCTTCATTTTAAACGACAAGTATGAAAGTTGTCTTTTTAAATACAAAAAAAGCTTACATCATATGATGTAAGCTTTTTTATTTAGATGGAGCCTAGCGGGATCGAACCGCTGACCTCCTGCGTGCAAGGCAGGCGCTCTCCCAGCTGAGCTAAGGCCCCTTAGTAATTAAGCGGAAGACGGGATTCGAACCCGCGACCCCAACCTTGGCAAGGTTGTATTCTACCACTGAACTACTTCCGCGAAAATGGTGAGCCATGAAGGATTCGAACCTTCGACCCTCTGATTAAAAGTCAGATGCTCTACCAACTGAGCTAATGGCTCGTAAATGGCTGGGCTAGCTGGATTCGAACCAGCGCATGACGGAGTCAAAGTCCGTTGCCTTACCGCTTGGCTATAGCCCATTAATATTTACTAGTATGGTTATCTTTTCAAAAAAATAAACCCTCTCAGGTTATTTTAAAGAAAATGGTGGAGGGGGGCAGATTCGAACTGCCGAACCCGAAGGAGCGGATTTACAGTCCGCCGCGTTTAGCCACTTCGCTACCCCTCCGACATTTAAAATATATATGGTGGAGGATGACGGGATCGAACCGCCGACCCCCTGCTTGTAAGGCAGGTGCTCTCCCAGCTGAGCTAATCCTCCAAAAGTGGTGACCCGTACGGGATTCGAACCCGTGTTACCGCCGTGAAAGGGCGGTGTCTTAACCACTTGACCAACGGGCCAAAAATTTTAAAACTCTTCCCAAGCTTCCAACCGGGCTTGAACCGGTGACCTCTTCCTTACCATGGAAGTGCTCTACCAGCTGAGCTATGGAAGCATAATGGCTCCGCAGGTAGGACTCGAACCTACGACCGATCGGTTAACAGCCGATAGCTCTACCACTGAGCTACTGCGGAATAATAATAGCCTGGCAACGTCCTACTCTCACAGGGACAAGGTCCCAACTACCATCGGCGCTAGAGAGCTTAACTTCCGTGTTCGGTATGGGAACGGGTGTGACCTCTCTGCCATCATTACCAGACTTTTATCATTATAAACATTTCTTTCGAAATATCAAGAAGAAAATTATATA